>DATAKV010000424.1:0-2025 GCA_036261375.1 Anaerolineales bacterium | reverse complement strand
GGTCCTTGTTCTGGCGTACCAGCACATCCACCCAGGTGCGCGGCCCAACGCCAAAGGCGCGCAGGTCCATGGCGTCGATGATGTCCTCACTGCCGATGATGGCATGGATGGTGACCGGCACGAAGATCGGTCCCAGCTTGCGCACCTGCTCGACCAGCCCGCCGCTCAGCTTCTCCAGCTCATAGCCGCGGGCCCGCTGGGCATCGACGGTCAACTGGAAGTCGCGGGCAAAGGTTGGGATGAAGCGCATGGTCAGGTCCATGGCATAGGCGAATTTATCGGGCAGGCCGATGCCCTTGAAGGTGATGCCATAGAGGGCCGGGTTGAGCGAATAGGGGATCAGGACGGTCATAATGGCAATGCTGGCCACCCGCACGAACTGCGTCAGCGCAAAGAACAGGCGCTCGACCGTGATCGTCAGGGTCGGCGTCCAGCCAAAGATCGAGAACGGCGCCCTGAGCACGCGCAGCACATGTTCGGTCTCGTAATGCTCCGACCCGCCCCGCCCGGTCAGGAAGGTGAGGATCGAAAAGAAAAAGATGAAGGCAACGATGAACAGGATGGGACGGCGTATCTCCCGCCAGCTGACATCTGCCGTGAAAAGGGCGATCAGGGCGATGGAGAAAAAGAATAACAAAAAGCGGATATCCCAGAAGGCCAGGGTGGAGACCAGAAAACAGCCATAGAAGATCAGCCAGGCGCGCGGGTCGAACCACTGGATGAGGGAGTTGCGTTCGCGGTATTTCCAGGCGACTAACATAGGATCCAAGAAAGACCCTAAAGGTCTTGAAGACCTTTAGGGTCTCTGATTGATTTATCTACCCGACTGTCTCTGCACCGAAGCGTACGCGCCGACGAGCATCGGCACGAGGATGGCGGCAAAGATCAGGTTCGGTCCCGCGGCAGGCAGGAACTGGCCGACGATGGTGACCGGCAGGGTGAAGCCGTTGATCCAGATATCGGAGAGGGAGGCAAAGAGGAGGCCCAGGATGTTGCCGAGCATGCCCCAGGTCACGGCGGCCGCAACGTTCTCATTGGAGGCAAAGAGATAGCGGACGGCCACCACCAGGATGAAGCCGATCACGATCGAGAGACCGGCGAACACGGAAATGGTTGCATCGCCGAAGACGTTGTTCTCGGGGTCGAAAAACAGCATGTTGGGCTGGTCGCGGTTCAGGAAGTACAGCAGGGCGGTCAGGAGCACCAGTCCGCCGCTGACGTACAGGACGGTATTCATGCTCTGCTTTCTATCACGGAACAGCATCGACAGGCCGGCGATGAAACCGATCAGGCCGTTGCCAATGCTCCACTGCGGCGAGAGGCCAAAGCCGGTGAGCGCGTCGCCGAACATATTGCCCACTGCACCGGTAAAGAAGCCGACCACCGGGCCAAAGGCATAGCCAAAGAACATCGGGATCGCAATGGCTGGCCGCAGCGCCACCTGACTGGCCGACGGCACCACGAAGACCGTGCCGTTGAACAGGTAGGAAAAGATGGCGTATAACGCGGCGCCGATCGCCATCCAGACCACCTGGCGGGTTCCCACTTCCCACGCCCCGTGCTCCCGGGTGAAAAAGTAGATCGCAAAGGCGATCAGCAGGCCGATAATCACGAACACGAAACGCATCACGACCGTGGTCTGGTCCACGGAAAAGTTGAACAGGGCGCCTTCTTCCGCTTCGCCGGCGCCGAGCCCGAACATGATCACGGCGAACAGCAGCGCGACAACGCCCAGAGCGACTGCAACACCAGTTGTCTTATTCATCTTCTTCTCCTCATTGATTGGGTCTTATATGCGCCAATGCCTCCGCCCTCAGGAACCGGCCTGTTGTCTCAAAGCGCTTGAGGTTCAGGTCCAGCAGTGAGGTGGGCACGAGGCGGTTGGCTTTCAAGCGGTCGAAGTCGCGGAGCACATCCTGCGGCGGTCCATCGGCCACCAGCCGCCCGTTGTTGATCATCAGCACACGGTTGGCGTAGATGACCGCCAGGTCGACATCGTGGGTGATGAACAGGATAGCTTCGAAC
>DATAKV010000420.1:0-2308 GCA_036261375.1 Anaerolineales bacterium | reverse complement strand
CCGTCTGGACGAGCCGCAAATGCTCTACTTAATCCTGGAGCTGGAGGCTCCCCCGGAAGCGCGCCAGATGCCTGCACCGCCCTTGAATGTCTGCCTGGTTCTGGACCGTTCCACGTCCATGCAGGGCGAGAAGATGGATGTGGTCAAGGCAGCAGCGATCCAGGTCCTGCGGAATCTCCGTCCCCAGGATGTCCTGAGTGTTGTAACTTTTAGCGACCGGGCCGAAGTCGTCATCCCGGCTGCCTATTATCAGGAACGGGCCAAGCTGGAAGCGAAGATCCAGATGATCTATCCTTCCGGGGCCACCGAGATCTACCAGGGATTGGAGGCAGGCGTCAGGGAGGTGATGCGCAGTTACGACTCGCGGCGCGTCAACCACATTGTGCTCCTCACCGATGGTCACACCTATGGTGACGAGCAGGAGTGCCTGGCCCTTGCATCCAAAATATCGGAGCAGGGGATCGGTATCAGTGCCATGGGGATCGGCAAGGAATGGAACGATATTTTCCTGGATGTTATGGCTACACGTACCGGGGGCAGCAGCGCCTACATCGCCGAACCTCAGGATATCAAGCGGCTGCTGCTGGAACGGTTCAACGCCCTGGCCCAGATCTATGCCGAGGAAGTAGTTCTCAAGCTGACCCCTGCGGACGGGATCGACCTGTCCTATGTGTTCCGTCTTCAGCCCGACCCCTCGCCTGTTGTCATCGACACCACCATGCGCCTGGGCACAATATTGCAGGATGCTTCCACTCAGCTGCTTTTTGAGTACATTATTCAGCCAAAAGCGGTAAAATCGGATTTAGCGGCAGTCTTGGATGGAATGCTTAAGGTTTCGGTCGCCGCCCAGCCTCTGCCTGTGCCACCGCTGCGACTGCGAGTAAGCCGCCCGGTTTCGGCCCTCCCCGAACCTGAGCCGCCTCCGCCAAAGATTGTACAGGCCCTCTCGCGGCTGATGCTGTACCGTATGCAGGAAAAGGCCCGTGAAGAGATCAACAATGGACGGATCGATTCGGCCACACGCCACCTGCAGAACCTGGCCACGAATTTATTATCGCAGGGTGAGCGAAGTCTCGCACAAACCATCCTGCTGGAAGTAAATCATTTGAAAAGTAAGAATGCTTTATCATCTGAGGGAAGTAAAAAAATGACTTATGGCACACGCGCTCTACTCAATGCGCCGCCAAAAAAGGAGTAGGTCTCATGATCGTATGTTCGAATTGCCAGCATAAAAATGTGGCGGGGGCGATGTTCTGCGCGGAATGCGGCGCACAGCTTGACGGCGTGGAGACCCTTGTCACCCAAGCGATCACGGATGAACAAATCGCCGAAGATCTGAAAAACAAGGCGATGCGGACCGAGACGGTCGCCCCTCCAGCCAACAGCTGGATCTCCCTACATTTGATGGACAGCGGCAAGATCCTGCCGCTTGCCTCGCGCAACGAGTTTACCCTGGGCCGCCTGAGTGAGGGCCAGCCCATCATGCCGGATATCGATCTGACCCCCTACCAAGCGTATGCATCGGGCGTTTCACGCCTGCACGCTGTGGTGAAACGGGATGCCGAGCGCGTCATGGTCATGGATCTGGGCTCGTCGAACGGCACTTATGTAAACGGTCGGCGCATCAACCCGCACGTCGAAGAATCCTTAAATCACGGCGATATTCTGGCGCTGGGAAAACTAAAGATCCAGGTTCTGCTCCGTAATATTTAATAGTACCTTTTGCGAGAAAGGCGTCGAGATGCCGTATACTGTCATTCTGCATATATCGGGGGAGCCTTCCATCGTCGGGGAAGTGGAGGATCTGCCCAAGCCAGCGGATACCATTATCACGGTCAGCAACCCGCGCCTGCGGGACGGCAAGGATGTCCATTATCTGGAACATAATGTGGTGAAGGTCATCTGGCCGCTGGAGAAACTGGCACTGATCGAAGTGCTTGAGAGTGAAGAGGAAGAGAACCTGATCGGCTTTGTGAGGGAGTAATACATGCCAGACGATTTTGACCGCCGCCGCATTCTGGTCGTGGACGATGAGGAGCGCATGGTGCGCTTCATCCGCATGAACCTGGAGCACGATGGCTTCCAGGTCTCGGAGGCATTCAACGGCAAGCAGGCCATCCAGCGGCTGCGAGACATCAATCCAGACCTGATCCTGCTCGATGTCATGATGCCCGATATTGACGGCTTCGAGGTGTTGGAGACCATTCGCGAGGCCAGCACAGTGCCGGTCATCATGCTGACAGCCAAAGGCGAGGAGGATGACCGGGTGCGCGGCCTCGAGCTTGGCGCCGACGATTACATTACCAAG
>DATAKV010000410.1:0-3299 GCA_036261375.1 Anaerolineales bacterium | reverse complement strand
ATCGACCGTCACGGCGATATCCAGCCGGTTCGTCTCGGGGTGGGATGCTTCCCTGTTCCAACCTGTAAGAAGCTCTTCTGCCTTCTTTAACTCCTGTTCGATATTCTTCATGCCGGAGCCTTTTCCACTGCTTGTTTCGATTGGGAGGGCGGCGGGTTCCCTTTCTCTAAATGAGTAATCAATTGGATGATCCCGTCCACGATCGCCTCGGGGCGCGGCGGGCAGCCCGGGATGAAGACATCCACCGGGATGACCTCATCCACCGCCCCGCCGACGTTATAACAGCCCTCGAAGACACCGCCTGAGATACTGCACGACCCCACCGAGATAACGAACTTCGGCTCGGGCATCTGCTCGTAGGTGCGGATCAAGCGCTCGCGCGCCTGGCGGGTAACCGGACCGGTCACGATGAGCACATCTGCATGGCGGGGACTGCCCTCGAGCTTGATACCGAAGCGCTCCACGTCATAACGCGGCGTGAGAGTGGCGAGGATCTCAATATCACAGCCATTGCACGAACCGCTGTTGAAATGCACCGCCCAGAGCGAATTGAGCCGCGCCCAGGTACGGACCTTCTTTGCCACTTTCACCCACAGGGGGTCATGGTCGATATTCATGGTCCACCGTTCTATCCAAGGATCAGGGCGATCAACGCCAGGATCAAACCCAGCAGGTACAGTCCCGCCACCGACGACAGGTCGCTGCTGCCGACCATCAGCACGCCCAGATGCAGGACGGCGAAGAATAAGGCGACCACAAAGAACTGCCTGTAGCCCGGTGCGGCCGGGATCGGATCGCTTTCCTCGCCGCTTGCGTAGGTCGCGGTTTTGAGCTCGGAGGCGGCGCCCTTTGCAGAGAACAGCCGTCCGAGACCGGAAACGATCGATACCACGACAAAGTAGATGAGGAATGCCACCAGGGGAGAGAGCCAGAGATTTTTCATATTAATATCCAAACATTGTCATGAGCTGTTCGGCCGCCGGGAGGGTCAGCCCGTTCAACAGACCCGGGAGCAGGCCAAGCACAATGACCAAAGTTGTCATCAGGAGTAAAGGCGTCACGATCGTCCATGTCAGCGGCTTGCCCTGCAGCAAGGCCTGCGATGGCTCCTTGCGATACATCAGGTTGACAAGCGGCGCGTAATAGCCGAGCGACAGGACACTGTTGAGCGCCATGAAGATCATCAAGGCAATGATCCATGCATTCCCGGTCTCGAACCCGGCCACAAAGATCTGCCACTTGGACATGAACCCGGCCAGGGGCGGCATCCCGCCCAGCGCCAGCACGGCGATGCTCAGGGCCAGCGCGACCCACGGATACCTTTGCGCGGCGCCGGCCAGGTCAGTGACCTTCAACGATGCGTGCGAGTCGTTCTGCAGGAACAGGCCGTACATCAGCGCGCCGACCGAGAGGAATGCCAGTCCCTTCATCAGCATGTGGGTGAAGAGGTGGAAGAAGGCTCCCTGCGCACCCAGGGTGATGCCCGAGGTGAGGGCGATGCCCAGCCCGAGCAGAATGTAGCCGATATGACTCAGGCTCGAATAAGCCAGCATCCGTTTGACGACGGTTTGGCGCAGGGCAAGAAGATTTCCATACAAAATATTCACCGCGCCAAATAGCAGCAGGAGCAGGCCCCACGAAACCGTCGAGCCGGTCAATACGGCCAGCGCCCTCAGCATGGCGATCAGGCCGATCTCGATCACCACCCCTGACAGCATGGCACTGATCCCGCTCGGCGCCTGGGAGTGCGCATCGGGCAGCCAGGTATGCATCGGAACCAGCGCCACTTTGACGCCAAAACCGATCAGGAATAGCGCGCCTGCCCCAAGGACCGCGTAGCGATTCACATCCGACCCGGCAGCGGCCGAAATTTCGGCCATATCCAGAGTCCCGGTATGTGCCAGGACGATCGCGATCCCGGCCAGCACCAGCACCGAGCCAATCGCGCTCTGCACGAGGTACTTGATCCCGGCTTCGAGCGAGGCAGGCTGCTCACGGTAGAAGGCCACCAGAAGATAGGACGAGATCGCCATGCCCTCGAACCAGACCCACAGGTTGAACAGGTCGCTGGCGGTGACCAGGCCGATCATCAGGCCCATCATCGCCAGCAGCATGGCCTAGTATTTTTCCTCGCCCACTTCTTCCATCATGTAAGAGCCGGAGAACAGGACGACCAGCGTGCCCAGCAGCAGAACACAGCCCGCCATCAGCAGGCTGATCCCATCCACGTGCAGCCAGATGGTTTCGATGTTGAACTTGCGCGTGCCGAACAGGAAAAAGTCCCGGGCCGAAACGAGAAATGGGAACCAGGAAATCAGCACGGCCGCCAGCGCCAGGATCCGCACCAGGTAGGACCGCCGGTGCAGGGTGACATCGTGGCTGCCCACCCGCCCCGCCAGGTAGACCAGCGGCGAGGAGACGAGCGGGATGAGGATCAATCCGGAAAAGCTCAATAGATTCATTTATGCACCCAGCCACAACACGACCAGCACCACCAGCAGTCCGCTGACGATGCCGAGAATGTTCCAGTTCAGCTCACCGGTCTGCGTGGCCCGCAGGCTCTCTCCGATTGCGGAAATGCCCCGGACCGTCACATTATTGAGCGTCTCAAATCCGAAGGAGGTATCCACGAACGGCTTGAGCCAGCCGCCTCCAAACAGGACCAGGCCCCTGGCGCGCACCCAGGAGATGCCAAATCCCATGGCGACCACGCCCAGGGCGAGCCACGTCGACGGGGCAGAGAGAACGAGTGTGATCATCTCCAGCAGGGACTCGTGCTCGATTTGATGGAACGGTAATGTGTCCGCCAGGAGATCGTTCAATCCGCCAAAGAGCAGCCAGGTGGTGAAAGAGCCCGCGGCGAGAACGGCCAGCGATACCTTCATCGCCGACCCGGCAGGATGGTAGTGCAGGCGATCGCGCTCCTCTCCATAGAACACCAGCCAGACCATACGAAGGGTGTAGAACGCTGTCAGCCCGGCGCCGGTGAGCATGAGGGCATACATCCAGAACGGCGAGTGTTCGAGCCCGGCCTCCAGGATCAATTCCTTGCTCCAGAAACCGTTGAGGAACGGGACGCCCGCCAGCGCCAGCGAGCCGACGATGAAGACGTTGCGCACGAAGGGCATTTTTCCGCCCAGGCCGCCCATGCGCCGCAGATCGCGCGTCCCGACGCTGTGGATGACGGAACCTGCGGCGAGGAACAATAACGCCTTGAATACGGCATGGCTCAACAGGTGGAACTGGCTGGCAAACACGCCGCCCGCACCGATGGCATACACCATATACCCCAGCTGGCT
>DATAKV010000402.1:0-10848 GCA_036261375.1 Anaerolineales bacterium | reverse complement strand
CATACCAGATCTGGCCGGCCCGTTCCCAGGCATGGCCGCCCAGTTCGAGCGCAGTAATGTAAAAGGCACGATTGGGGATCCCGGAATTGATGTGGACTCCGCCATTATCGCTGATCGTGTTGACATAATCCTTCATGTGCGCCGGCTGCGGGTCCTTGCCGATGACCGGGTCATCGTAGGCGGTACCCGGCGCCTTCATCGAGCGGATTCCCACCCCATTCACATTCGACGTGAACAACCCTTCACCGATGATCCAGTCGGCTTCCGCTGCGGTTTCGTTTTCCTTGTACTGTTTTACAAGAGACCCAAACACATCGGACATGGACTCGTTCAAGGCACCGGACTGCTGCAGGTAGACCAGCTTCGCTTCGAACTGGGTTACGCCATGGGTCAGTTCGTGACCGATAATATCCAGCGAAATGGTGAAACGGTTAAAGAGACGCTCGCTCTCAGGCAGGTCTTCATCCCCATCACCGTAGACCATCTGCTCGCCGTTCCAGAAGGCGTTGTCATATCCTCTCTGGTAATGGACTGTCGAGTCCAGCCGCATGCCGCTCCCGTCAATGGAGTTGCGCTGGTAAATATTGCTAAAAAGGTCATACGTGATGCCGCTGCCTTCGAACGCCTCGTTGACTCCTACATCTGCAGTAGCAGGGTCATTTTCGCGACGTGCAATGGTGCCCGGCAGGCTGGATCCATTCCTGGCATCGTAAACGATCCGTTCCTTGCCAGCCATCTGCACGCGGAAGGCGGCGGCCGAAAAGTCGGCCAGGGCCTGCCGCTGGCCGCGCATTTGCTCGGAGGTTTTCAAAGTATCGATGGCCAGGGCCCTTTGTTTCTCGGTACCCTTGGTGGCTATATTTTTCAGGATATGCGGGGGAACGAAACAATTCATCGGGGAATGCTTGTGCATGAAACAGGATCCTTTCTCCTTTGCAGAGTTGAACAAGCAACAATCAGTATACGTTGTTTTGCACTCGATTTCAATAGACGTTTATGTGGGACCGTATGACAGGGAGCCGCAGGACCTCATTGCACGCTGAGCAGGGTCTGCTTTTGTTCAACGGTTTCTCCCGGCCGGACACGGATACGACCAATCGTGCCGTCACGCGGCGCTTTGAGCTCGTTCTGCATCTTCATCGATTCCAGGATCAGGATCACCTCTCCCTTTTTGACGTCCTGTCCCTCAGTAACGGGCACGGCTACCACGAGTCCGGGCATGGGCGCCCGCAGGTGGAACTCGCCTGTTTCGGCCACGCGCCCGCCGGCCGCGGCCCGCAGGCGCATCTCCCGTTCATCCTCTACTGTGACCGGATACAGCCGCCCGCGCAGCAATACCTGCCAGTTCTCATCCCCCTGGTAGATATAGGATTCATGCGACCGGCCATCCACGATCAGGGAATAGACCGGCTGGCCGCTTACCGATTCGAAATCGATCTCGTAGACCTTGCCATCCACGCTGACGTGCTTCTCGTCGATGATCTCGACGGTAAACTGCCTGTCTTCGATCGTTGTTATATATTTCATGGTCGTTTACCTGTGCATCCGTTCCCAGCGGCCGACCCATTTCCAGTTGCTGGCATCCCGCTCATTGCGGTTGACGATATTGGCGGAGCGTTCGGTCTCACGATGGGCCACCAGCGTCGCCAGGATTGCCGCAATCTCATTGTTGTTTTCGCGCGAGTCGCCTGCGTCTTCCATCGAGAAGCGCTCCTCCACGAAGCGGGTATCATACTGCCCAGCCATGAACCGGTGGGAGTCCATCAACGTCTGGTGGAAGGGGATGTTGGTCCGCACGCCTACGACGCGGTATTCCTCCAGGGCGCGGCGCATACGCAGGATGGCCTGGGCACGCGTCTCGCCCCAGACGATCAGCTTGGCGATCATTGGGTCGTAGAACGGCGTGATCTCGAAGCCGGGATATACACCCGTATCGACGCGCACGCCCGGTCCCGTGGGCAGAAGGCTGTGCGTGATCCGCCCAGTAGAGGGCAGGAAGTTGTTGTAGGGATCTTCAGCATTGATCCGGCATTCGATAGCGTGACCGTTGAAGTGAATATCCTCCTGCTTGTAGCTCAACGTCCGGCCGCGGGCTACCCGGATCTGTTCCTTGACGATATCGACTCCCGTGACCATCTCCGTCACCGGATGCTCCACCTGCAGGCGAGTGTTCATTTCGAGGAAAAAAAAGTTGTTGTCCTTGTCCAGTAAAAACTCTATCGTTCCTGCATTGACATAATCCACAGCCTGGGCGGCTTTAACGGCAATACTTCCCATTTTTTCGCGCGTCTCATCGTCCAGCGCGGCGGAAGGCGCTTCCTCCAGCAGTTTCTGGTGACGGCGCTGGATGGAGCACTCGCGCTCGCCCAGGTGAATGACATTGCCAAAGGTGTCGGCCAGGATCTGGATCTCGATATGCCGTGCATTCTCTACAAGCTTTTCGAGATATACATTCCCATCCCCGAACGCCGACTCTGCCTCGCGCCGCGCCGACTGGAGCAGGGTTGGCATATCCTCCAGGCTGCGGACTTCGCGCATGCCTTTCCCGCCGCCGCCCGCCGTGGCCTTGATCAAAAGCGGGAAGCCGATTTGCGAAGCCTTGGCAAGCAATTGATCGTCGGTCAGGTTGCCCACATCCTCCGTGCCTGGCACCACCGGGATGCCGGCCTTGATGACCGTTGCCCGTGCTTCAGCCTTGTCACCCATCGCCGCAATAGATGAAGGTTTGGGTCCAATGAAAGCGATCCCTGCCTCGGCGCAGGCCGCGGCAAAATCCTCGCGCTCGGCCAGGAACCCGTAGCCGGGATGGACCGCGTCTGCACCGCACTTACGCGCTACGTCGATAATTTTGTCCGCCCGCAGATACGATTCGCGCGAAGGCGCGGGGCCCAATAAATAAGCCTCATCGGCATAACGGACGTGCAGCGCCCGACGGTCCGCTTCGGAATAAACGGCCACAGTGTCGATCCCCAGCTCACGGCAGGCCCGCACGATACGGACGGCGATCTCCCCACGGTTGGCAACTAACACTTTTTTGAACATAACACCTCGTTAATCACCTCGCAGGGGCAGACAGCTGCCTGCCCCTGCGAGGTGATCTTATAACGGAATATTCCCGTGCTTCTTGGCGGGGTTTGAATCGCGTTTGTTGCTCAGCATTTCGAGGGCATTGATCAAGCGCGGACGGGTCTCCTTGGGCTCGATCACATCGTCGATATAGCCGCGCTCTGCCGCGACATACGGGCTGGCGAATTTCTCCCGGTATTCGGCCACAAGCTCGGCCTTGCGCTTGATCGGATCCACTGCCTTTTCCAATTCTTTGCGGAAGATGATGTTGACCGCGCCGTCCGGGCCCATCACGGCGATCTCGGCCGACGGCCAGGCCAGGTTCAGGTCGCTGCGGATGTGCTTGGACGACATCACGCAGTACGCGCCGCCGTACGCTTTGCGCGTGATCACCGTCAGCTTGGGGACGGTTGCTTCGCAGTAGGCAAACAACAGCTTTGCCCCCGAGCGGATGATGCCATGGTGTTCCTGGAAGGTGCCTGGTAAAAATCCGGGCACATCTTCGAAGGTGATGATCGGAATGTTGAACGAGTCGCAAAAGCGGACGAAGCGTGCCCCCTTTTCACTGGCATCGATATCCAGAACACCGGCCAGCACCGCCGGCTGGTTGGCAATAATCCCGACCGAGTGCCCGCCCAGGCGTGCAAAGCCGACAACAATGTTCTGCGCAAACGCTTCGTGGATCTCAAAGAACTGCCCGCCATCGACGATCATGCGGATGACATCCTTGATGTCGTACGGTTTACCCGGCTCATCGGGAATGATGGCATCGAGGCCTTCGTCCATACGCAGGGGATCATCGCCAATCGGCATAAAAGGGGGATCCTCCATGTTGTTCTGCGGCAGGTACCCCAGCAGCTTGCGGATCAGATAGAGCGTATCCGCTTCAGTATCCGCGGCCACGTGACATACACCTGATTTCTCCGAGTGAACACTCGCCCCGCCCAGCTCTTCGAACGAAACCTCCTCATGAGTCACGGCCTTGACCACGTCCGGGCCAGTGACGAACATGTAGGAGGTGTTGCGTGTCATGAAAATAAAATCGGTCAAGGCCGGTGAATAGACCGCGCCGCCGGCACAGGGTCCCATGATGGCAGAGATCTGCGGGATAACCCCGGAAGCCAGGGTATTGCGCAAAAAGATATCGGCATACCCACCCAGAGCGACCACGCCTTCCTGGATGCGCGCTCCGCCCGAATCGTTGAGGCCGATTACAGGCGCGCCGTTCTTCATCGCCATGTCCATGATCTTGCAGATCTTCTCGGCATGCACTTCCCCGAGACTGCCACCAAACACAGTGAAATCCTGTGAAAAGACATAGACCAGGCGTCCTTCGATCGTGCCCCAGCCCGTCACAACGGAGTCGCTCATGAACTTCTGGCTGTCCAGCTTGAAATCGTGCGTGCGGTGCTGGACGAAGGCGTCCACTTCGCGAAAGGAGCCTTTGTCCAGCAGAATGTCGATCCGCTCGCGGGCGGTCAGCCGTCCTTTTTTGTGCTGCGCCTCGATGCGGTCCGTGCCTCCGCCCAGGCGGGATCTAGTCTTCTGTTCACGCAGATGTTGTATCTTGTTCTGGTTGCTCATGTGCCTCGCTTTTTAGGAGAAAATTTCTTGTTTTCCGATTAAAGGTGGCGATCAGGGTGACGGCCAGTACGGTCAGGGAAAGTGCGATCATAAAGGCCAGGTTGGCGCGCGGCGCCTGGAAGAAGAGCCGCTCTATCCAGTACTGCACCAGCCAGAGGAAAACGGATAGGGGGATGGCCTTCCGGGACCACGGTTTTCCGGTCCAGATGCTCCACAACAGCACGAGTCCGGCAACGATCCAGCCGGCTCCCGTTAGGCACAGGTACAGCGGGCTGAGACGTGCATCGTACTGCATCAGCACATCCCACCAGCTCAGGGCAGCGACCAGCCGTACCGTGCCCCACGCTGATAGCAATAACACCATCCAGAGGAGCAGGGTTACACCGAATGGACGTTTCTGAGGCATCGAATCAGCTGCTTTTTAGAGGAACGGATATCGGCTGCGGGTGAAGCGGACTACTCGGGCTGAACGCCATAGCGTACCAGCTCCTTCCCGCCGTAGCGAAGACCCGTCCGCTCGAAGTAGTCATGATACTGGCCGCGGTACGGCAGGCTGTTGAGAATTTGAAGGTTGGCCAGCACATAATTCATCTCAATCTCCGCCAGGTAGTGGCCGGACTCTTTTTCCTTCAGCAGCTCGAAGTACTCATAACTGTTGATCAGGCCGTCCATATTGATGATGGTCCGGTCACGGATAAAGTAGGCTGCGTTCCCACCGCCCGTCATTCCGATAATGCTGCCGGGTTCGGTATGTTCCTCCAGAAATGCAGAGATATCCATGTACGGATCTTCGGAGGCCCATCTGCCATACGGCATGGCGTTTTGAATATAGCTCCAGTACCTCGCCCCCATAAACAGGCCGTAGACAAGCGCCAGGCCCCAGACCACACTCCTGGCTGCCGGCAGTTTCGGAAGCAGGAGATACAGCATCCCGAGCATGAGACTGAAGACCAGCACGATCAAGATCAACTGGATGACCCAGTACCACTCCTTGTAGGCGGAATAACCGAGCATATGATAATAAAAGACTTGCAGGATCGCTCCGCACAGAAGAGGAATAAGCGCGAACTGTGCGACGGCTGTCTTCCCCTTATTGCAATTAACCCGCAGAATGATATAGAACAACAAAGCGAACACGAGCAGGATGAGAATATAGCGCCAGGTATCCTCGACTTTGATAAAGCGGTACAGATGCTCTGCCCAATTGCCCAGGAAGGTCGAGACGGGATGCCAGGTGTTCGAGTCACCGGAATAACTGATCCCAAAGAAGGACAGGGGGTTCTTCGCCGTCCCTCCGTAGACTCGTCCGGAGAGGGATCCCCACCAGCGCTTGATCTGCCCGCTGACCGGTGAGAACGTGCCAAAGGCAAACTTACTCCAGATCATATATAAGCCCAGCGCGCCGAACGCGACCCCGTAAAAACGAGCGCCATCGAACAACCAGGTCTTCCAGTTCGTGCGCAGCGTGTCCAGGGGGGATTCGCTGTTTTGAGCTGTTGTTACCGCGGTTTTCAGGCCTGAAGGGATCAGCCGGATCACAGCGAACAGGATGAACGTGACAATGGCATCGTAGACGAGAACCATCCTGGGAAAGACATCGAATGACATCAGCCTGGCAAGCACGATCATGGCGATGCCCGTCACGGCCGAGCTTGCCGCGACAAAGAATATCAGGGAGCGAAAAAGGGACCGCGGCTGGTGAGTATTTGCTCTCTGGTATAGACCGAACAGATACGCCAGCGGGATCTTCACCAGCAGACTGACCGCCAGCATGGTCACTGCCGGCCGTGCCAGCTCATAATACTCCGGGAACCCGGCTTTGATCACAAATGCCAGCAGCACCGAAAAGGCGATCGAGGCGATGTCGAGCGGCATGAAATAACGGATCGGGCTGGCGCGGAAAACCAGCCAGATGCCCGCCAGTGCTACAAGAAAAACAAGGTCCAGCCGGCTGAAAATGACCAGAGCGCCGATTGTCCCTAAGACAAACAAATCTCTGCTCGAAACCGGTCTTTCTCGCCAGGACCTCTCGAACTCTGCCAGCTTGTACACAAAGAGCACGATGAAGAAAGCAGCGATCCCGGTTTCAAGGCCCTGCTTATAGAAGCGCACGATGACATTGACACTGAATACCCAGTACAGCGCAGCAAATGCCCCAATCACAGGAGCAAATACCCTGCCGATCGAGCGGAACAGCAGGATGGCGGTTGCCACAGATAGCCCACTCATCAGCAGGAACAGGATGCGCAGAGGCAGGATCAGGTCAAAGCGGGCGAGAGCGAAGATCGGGATGCAGATCAGCATCCACAGGGGATGATAGCCATTTGTCTTGTTGATCCCATCGAAGGTGCTGCCGTGTCCTTCGCTGATATTCTGGGCGACCTTGAAATAATAATAGGCATCATCGCGGGTATACCAGCGCCAGGAGAAATTCTGGCCATCCGAAAAGGCAGCATACAGGCTGATCGACATGACCACGACGACCAGCAGGATTTCAAACCAGGCAAAACGCTTCATGATGAGATGTCCAGTGTGATCTTTCCAAAATTTTCATTCTTCCATAACCGTTCCTGGGCAGCGGCGGCTTCAGGCAAGGGATAGGTTGTATCCAGGACCGGTTTCAGTTTTCCAGCGACGATCAGGTCCATGACCTCGGCGAATTCGGCGATGGTGCTCATAGTCGAGCCGATGATGCTGAGGTGTTTGGCAAACATGTAGCGGTTGTCGATCTCGAACCGGGGGCCACCGCTGTTGCCCACCGTCAGCAGGCGGCCGCCTTTGCGCAGGGTCCGCAGGCTTTGCATGAAGGTGGTGCCGACGTTATCGACCACCACATCCACGCCCCGTTTATCTGTGGCAAGAAAAACGGACTTTGACCAGTCCGCCTCTTTGGAACGATCGATCAGGACGTCTGCCCCGATCAACCTGGCCCGCTCCAGCTTGCCCGCATCAGACCCTACTGCCAGGACTCGTGCCCCGATGTAGTGCGCGATCTGGATGCTGGCCGTGTTGACCCCGCCCCCTGCCCCCACGATCAGGATCGTCTCGCTTTTTTGAAGATTGCCGCGCACCACAAGCGAGTGCCAGGCCGTCTGGTAGACCAGTGCCGCTGCAGCCGCCTGGTGATATTCAAAATCAGCCGGAAGCTTGTAGAGCTGGCGAGCCCGTACCGCTACATATTCGGCATATGTGCCGCGGACGGTCTCGCCGAGCAGGTGCCAGTTCAGACAAAGGTTATCCCGACCTGCCCGGCAGAACTCACACTCGCCGCATCCCAGGTTTGGGTTAATGACTACACGCTCTCCTGCTTCAAAACCATCTACTCCTTCGCCAAGGGCAGCCACGTTGCCTGCGCCATCCGCGCCGTTGATGTGAGGCAGCTCCAGCTTCAGGCCCGGCCAGCCGTTGCGGACCATAATGTCCATGCGGTTGAGCGCCGCCGCTCGGAGGCGGATCAACGCTTCTCCTGGTTTTGGCTCGGGGGTGGGGAAATCGGTGTACTCCAGCACTTCAGGGCCGCCGTGCTGGCGGAAGAGGACGGTCTTCATGGGGATGATTTTAACTGATTAGGGAGGATTTTCCGGGAATCGGTTTCAGCGGTCAACAATATAGTACTCGAACAGGACCTCAGCCGGTTTGGGCTTGCGAAACACCAGCCCACCTTCGCCGCCAGGATACTTCCGGCTGATCTCATCGATCCAGGCCCTGTTTTCGGGGATGGCAAAGAAGGCGGCGTTTTGCCCGGGAGCAAGCTCAAACGCCGGTAGGCCTGCCGCTCCCAGGTTGGTGCGTGGGTTGTCCGGGGCGATAAAGAGGAAGGTGGGGAACTCCGCAAATAGGCGCGGCTCCCCCAGGATATATACTTGGATATCCTCTCCCAACGCCTCGACCATCTGCCCCACTTCCATGGCATACTCGCCGTTCGCGTTCTCGAAGTAATAGTTAGCCGGGTATTCAACCATATAAAACCGAATATTCTGGTAAGCCAGGATCGAAGCCAGGACTAGAAACACCGGCGCGAACAGACGTGCATTCAACATGTTGAATCGGTGCAGATACTCCAGGAGCTTATAGGCGCCAAGCCCTACCAGGATGGCTACCACCGGGGTGGTCATCAACATGCGCGTATTTGCGGGCGGATTCAAAGTCAGGATGCCGCCGAACAGGACGGGCATCCAGAACCAGTTGATCAAAATAAAGTAGCGCGGCTCGGAAATACAGGCAAAGGCATAGGCCATGCCTGCCAGGAACAAAATGCTTCCAAGCAGGGTGAGATACGGCTGGGGTGAATTAAAGAAGTTGCCAGGCGCCGCCGAAGCGATGAACACCAGGATGGTGCGGGCAAACTGTTCGAACAGGATTTCCAGCGCGCCCTTGCCGGTCGCGGCCATCTGCCCGGCCAGCCAATCGTTAAGGAAGAGTCCCTCCTGCCCGAGCCTGCCGATGAAGATATCCGGGTGCCGCACAAAGAAAGCCGCCTGGGGTGCGGCACTGATCGCCGTCCCGCCGGCAAAGGCAATCAGATGTTTCCAGTGCGTGGACAAATAATTCCTCTGCCGCAGGATGAGAAATAGGAATGTCAAGAAAGCCAAGATCAGGACCAGCCGGGTCCCGGCGTAGGTGTAGATCGACAGCCCGGCCACCGCGCCGGCACTGTAGTAATAACGTGCATCATCCTTGTCGATGCCGCGGGCGATCAGCCAGAACATCGCCGGCGAAACCAGGCTGTCCACGATGTTGGCGACTCCGATGCGGCTGAAATGCAGGTGGTAGGGCATGGCGGCCAGGAAGGAGCCCGCCATCAGGCCCACCGCCGGGTTGAACATCTCCCGCCCGGCCAGAACAACAAATAAGACGCCGAGCGTCCCGGCAATGGCGCTTGCCAGGCGCACTGCGAAAATAGTTTGCCCGAACAGCACCTGGGTTATGGCGGTCGGCACAAAGGACCAGTTGGGCTGGCTGGACCAGCCGGCGTCGAAGAAGTTTGTCACCGTGCCGTCGAGGATGCGGCGGGCTTCGATTCCGATCGATGCCTCATCCCCGGACCAGGGATAGGGATGAGCCGGCAGATCCAGGGTCCGCAGGAGGAACGCCCCGAGCAAGACGAGTCCCAGTATCCCGATATCCCGTCGATTCGTTTTCACTCGCCCGATCAGTACTCCGCCCGCCGATCGCAGGGAGTCCCACCATACCGCGGCCAGCCCAAGGAGAACACTGAGGAGAAAAGCCAGCGAGGCGAACCTGTCGGTTTCGACGCTTTTGGTATTATCCGCCACATACAGCACGGAAAGAAATGTCAGGCTGGCGATGAGCGCCCATACAACAAGCCTTGGGATCCATGGACGGAGCACTTCCATTTCAGCAGAGGTGAAAGGCGATCGTTCGAGCAGGCGGACGCTGCAGGCAAAGCCTGCCAGTGCAAAAAAAAGACACCCCGCTCCGGCGGCCCAAAAACGGGCTCGCAGCAGGGTGATTCCGGCCAGCAGCAGAACGACCGATAGGATCGGGGCGATGGCTTTGACAAACAGTCGCTGGTGCTTCATGGATATTTGAAACGAAAATTTATTTCAATCCCAATTCGCTCCTCGAGATGACCAGCCTCTGGATCTCGCTGGTCCCCTCGTAGATCTCGGTGATCTTGGCATCCCGGAAGTAACGCTCCACGGGCAGCTCCTTGCTGTAACCCATCCCGCCGTGGATCTGGACCGCCTGGTGGGTGACGTACATCGCCGTTTCAGAGGCGAATAGTTTTGCCATCGAGGCTTCGAGGGAGTAACGGCCTCCACTCTTTTTTGCATTCTCCTTCGCCATCGCGGCGTTATAGATCAGCAGACGGGAAGCTTCGATGCGGGTCTTCATGTCGGCGATCTTGAAGCCGGTCCCCTGGAAGGCGCCGATCGGCTGGCCGAACGCCTCGCGCTCGACCGCGTACTGGCGCGCCGCTTCGTAGGCCGCTTCTGCGATCCCAAGCGCCTGGGTGGCGATGCCGATCCGGCCGGCGTCCAGCACGGTCATGGCGATCTTGAACCCTTCGCCTTCCTTCCCCAACAGGTACTCGGCGGGAATTCTACAGTTCTCAAAGATCAGCTCGCTGGTCGCCGAGGCGCGGATTCCCAGCTTTGGCTCCTTCTTGCCTCGCACCAGGCCGGGAGTACCGGCCGGGACCAGAAAGGCGCTGACGCCGCGCTGCTTCTGCTC
>DATAKV010000400.1:0-8375 GCA_036261375.1 Anaerolineales bacterium | reverse complement strand
GTCGCTAAAGCCAGGAACAATAGCTCGCCTCCGTTCGCGCTGGAACCGTAGCCGGTTGGCTTGGGAGGGATTGTAATCGAGTGAACATGGTCGTTGGTCTGCAATGTCACCTGATGATTATTCTGGCTGTTCTCTACTTTTGCAGTTATTTTCATCATATGCTCACAGAAACAGCATGAAGCTAATGATAAAAAATCAACGTTTTCACGCTCAGCGGCACGACACGGCCATCCATGAGCGGTGTACCAATATCGATATAGTCACCTTCCGACAAACCCACCTGGTCGATGACCAGCAGGGCGCGCGAAGGATCAAGGCCCTTGACGGTCTGGCCGAGCGCCTGGGCGTAGTCTCGATCGATGATCGCGATCAGGGGGCGGTCATCCGGCATGTTGTCCGCGAAACTTTTTAAGCCGCTTGCCAGCCGGGTGAGAGAGTCATAATCCAGGGACTGGTCCAGCTCAAGCGCAACGGCAAACGGATCGGTCGCCAGGTTGACATCCCAGCGCGTCACGGCCTCGGCGATGCTCCGCGAAACGGCTGCGGGATCGAGCGATGGAGGCAGCGACGGACGGGTAACCGGCACATTCTTTAGCGGAAGGATCTCACGCTCCGCCCAGATCGTGGACCCGGAAAGGGTCACCGTCTGGGTGCTGGCGCCTAAGACTGTGGCGCGCACAGTCTCAGAAGGCTGGACAATTGTGTATGTATTCAGTACGCGGTGATTACGCAGCGACTCCGCCAGCAGCGGACCCACGTCATCGTGCACGGTCACATCGCTCACCGAATGAATGGGGATGGGATTGTAGTAATAGTGCCCGATGCCGCCCGAGAACATCAGCACCGATCCCTTGCCCGACTCGCCCACCGGCGGGGTAAGATAGATTTTTTGGGCCAGCGGCGAGGAGGTGCCTTCGATCAATTCCACGGTCATATCGGCCATGCGGTCGCTGAAGCGGCGTAGATCTTCCAGGGAGGGCGAATCGCCGACATTCAGGTTCAATCCGATATCTGCCAGGATGTGCTTGGCAGGCTCGGCAATGTGCCGGATGCGGCCTGTGGCACTCTCCACTTCCAGGATGCGCCCACCGTAGTTCATGGCCGCCGCGCCGATCAGGTTCCCGGTCCGGAAGGTGGCGCTGTTGGCGCTTCCGCCGCCGATATCGAGATTGGTCACGGTGGCATAGTTCTTCAGGGAATAGTCTGCCGCACCCGCGCCCTTGCCTGCGATCAGGCTTTCGACATTCGGTCCTGCCACGCTGACCACGAACTCACCCGCCAGCCCCGAAAGCGCACGCAGGATCTCATCCGCATTCTTTTTCTTGGCCGTCTCTCCGGTAATGATGACGGCGCCGGTCTCCACCTGGCTGGGATCCACGCCGGCGGCGGCGTATTCACGACGCACGATCTCGTTCAAGCGGTCGGCGTCGATGGTTTCGAAATCGATCAACGGTGTAAAGACAATGGGGCTCTGATAAATGACCTTTCGGTCGGTGATATTAATCCGGGGGATCTGGCCGGCGCGTGAGACGTCCTGAAGATTAAGGCGCGAGAAGATGATTTGCGTGGTGGTCGTTCCCACGTCCACACCGACAGACAGGAGGTCTCGTGATTCGGCCATAACATAATTCGCATTTCAGGCAACAGCAGCTACCGTTGCCTGAAATGCGAAATGATCATTCTTTCCTGTACGTAACTTCCCCACCCAGTTCAAGCGAGTCGATGACGCCGACGATGACAGCGTCCACAGGAGTGTTATTGGTCTGGGAGGTAAAGCGGGCGGATGACCCATCGGTGATCAGGACCAGGTCCCCGGCCCCGGCGCTGACCGTATCCACGGCGACGAACGGCTCACCTGTCATATTCCCGGCCGTATCCGCCTTGCGGACGATAAGCAGCTTGCGCCCGCGAATGGATTCGTCTTTGATGGTTGCGATGGTCGAACCGATGACAAGTGCGATTTGCATGTTAACTCCAGCAATGATTTTGGACTGTCTCGGTAAACGGGTTTACTTTACCATGACTCACGTTTGTATGACAAGTTTTACAGGCTCGGCGCTGTAATGCAGGTTCTCGACCCATCTGCTTCCGACACAACCCTCTCCTGCTCTGGAAGAGCTGCAGGGTGGCATATTGACGGAATTCACGGGCGATCGCGGCCCATACGGCCCCGGCTCCGATGACGGCAATATCAAACTGCAGAGTGTTCAACTATTTTTTCAATTCCTGCAGCACAAGAGTTGCCAGTCTTCGCAGTCGGTCAAAGTACGCCAGCTCCTCACGTTCCATCAGCAGAATGATCGTATTCAATTCAATCAATTTTTCCTGCAGGCTTCTGATCCGCCGCGAGTCAAGCTGCCCACCGCTGCTGATATACATGCGAATAGAGCCACCCATCTCGGCCTCCAGAAACGGCAGATCGATCCCATTAATCTTTTTGTTGCCATATCCCTTGGGAAAAGGAGCGGAGGAGTGCTGATGCCATACATCCAGGATTTCAGAAGGTATTTTCATGAGGTTGTCTCGTCATGGAAAGCTTTGACGGCTGTCAGGGCCTTGTTCCACCGGGCCAGTAGTCTGTCTCTGTCGACATCGTTCATCTGCGGCCGGTAGTATGTCTCCATCTTCCAGTTCCTGGACAGCTCATCAAGGGTAGTCCCCAGCGCCGAAACACCCGCGAGATTGGCGATGCCAATGGCGGTAGCTTCCAGTGAAGCTGACACGCGAACTTCAAGGTTCAATAGATCAGCAATCATCTGCATGAGATAAGGATTGCCGGAGGGACCGCCGTCCACTTTCAGGTGCGGAGGTCTCTGGCCTGCGTCCTGCGCCATGGCGGTGACCACCTCATAGACGCGGCAGGCAATGCCATCCAGGGTGGCGCGGACAATATCGTCGGAAGTGGTGCTGCGGTTCAGCCCGAACATCGCCCCGCGTACATCCGTCCGCCAGTGTGGTGCAGCTAGGCCCTGCAGGGCGGGGACCACCACCACACCCTGATCGGTGGAGCGTGTGGCTGCATCATGGCTCGAAGCCGAGTCTGGGATCACTTTTAGGTTATCTCTTAGCCACTGGACGGCTGAGCCCGTGACAAAAATCCCGCCGTCGAATGCATAAGCGGTATGGCCGTCGAAGTTCCAGCCCACAGTCGTGAGAAGTCCATGATTGGAAAGACGCGGCTGGTCGCCTATGTTCATCAACAGGAAACTGCCGGTACCGAACGAACATTTCATTTCCCCTGCACTAAAGCAGGCCTGACCGAACAGGGCAGCCTGCTGGTCGACGAGCAGGGCATGGAGCGGGAGATGCCTGCCATTACCAAAGTCGACATCGCCGATATATCCCGCGGATGGCTTCACCTCTGCCAGCATGCTGCGCGGCACATCGAACAGTGCCAGCAGGTCCTCATCCCATTCGAAGCGGTTCATGTCGAACAGCAGGGTGCGGGAGGCCGTAGATGGATCCGTAATATGCAGGCGGCCCTTTGTCAGCGACCAGATCGCCCAGGTTTCCGTGGTGCCGAATTTTAATTTTCCTTCATGTGCCTGCTTACGGATTTCAGGGAAGTTTTCGAAGACCCATTTGAGCTTGGGTGCAGAAAAATAACTGTCGAGAAGCAGTCCCGTCTTTTGGCGGAGCTGATTTGAGTCTACATAAGGGGCCAGGGTATCGCAGATGGATTGTCCGCGTGTATCCTGCCAGACGATGGCAGGCGTCACAGGCTGGCCGGTTTCGTAGTCCCACACGATGAACGTTTCGCCCTGGTTGTCAAACCCCACGGCGGCGATCTCGTATTTGTCGATCAGCGGAGCCACGGCCTCTTTAACGGTACGGACAATATCGAGCGGATCCTGCTCCACCCAACCGGGATTGGGAAAACGAGCCGGCAGCGGGACTGAGTTCTTTTCGACAAACCAGCCGTTCTCGTCCACCACGACCGCGGTGGTCTGCGTGGTGCCCTGGTCGATCCCAAGGGTGTACTTCATGATATCCTCCCCAAAAAGGCGCGGAATCGTAATGAAGGATACCGCGCCTTTTTGATGGAATGGGATGTCTTACTGTTCGCCGTATTGCTTTTCGATCTCTGCAATCATCTTCTGTCTTTCTTTAATTCTCTCACCCGTTGGCGGACCCTCGAAACGCTTGTTCTCAAACGCAAACCAGAAGATACCCAGGGCGATGACCAGGGCCACGGTCAGGTAAAAGACCTTCTCGTTGGGCGGCTGGAAGCCGGTGATAGCCAGGACGAAACCGCCGACCACCGATATGACAGCCAGAGGCTTGGAGAAGGCTCCCAGGTTGAAAGGGCCTTTTTCCGGCCACCGTATGGTGCCTTCCGCAAAAAACCCGGCGACAACAGGTGAGATGTACGAGAAGTACAGGAAGACCGCACAGGCCGTGGCTAGCACTGCAAATGCCCCAGAGTATACCGTAGACAGCCAGGCAATGATGGCCGACACCCAGATGGCATAAATGGGGGTCCGGTACTTGGTGCTGACGTATGAAAGGTATTTCGAACCCGGCATGCCGCCGTCGCGCGCAAATGCAAAAGCCATGCGGGAGGCAGAGGTAAGCCCGGCGAGCCCGCATAGATAATTGTTCACTACGATGCCCACAAAGAGGAAATACAGGAGCCAGGTGGGCATCAGGGAGCTTTCCATGACATAAAGGAAGGAGCCCCAGCCTTTGGAAGCGCCCTCTTCAACACTGGGCATTGCCAGTACAAAGGATGCCACCATGAAATAGCCGAACAACACCGAATAGAACACAGCCTGCCACATACCCTTCGGCACATTGACCTGGGCATCGCGGGTTTCTTCGGAGGTATGTGCCGACGCATCGTACCCTGTAATTGTGTAGCATACCAAAATCAAGCCAAAAAGAAATGCGAAACCCAGGCTCTCTGTGCGGGGAATAACATCCCCGCCGGCCGCGCCTGTAACGTTGACAAAGGTAAACAGGCGGCTGAAATCCAGAGCAACCGGTGAGAAGACCAGCAGGGCAATGGTCAACACGATGGCAACGAAAAAGATAAAGTAACCGCTGAAGTCGGTCAACTTGGTGGTGATCTCGATGCCATAGTGATTGAACAGGCCGTGGCTGATCAGGATCAGCGCGACGGCAACGAGCTGATGGCCCGCAGTGAAAACGGCCGGGTCCATTTTGAATATGCCGACCAGGATGAGATCGCGGAAGAGCAGCCACACGCCAACGTCCACCGAGGAAACGACGAAGAAAAGACCCAGGACGTTGAACCAGGCGGTGATCCAGCCCCAGCCGCGTCCACCGAGCATGGATGCCCAGTGATACAACCCGCCGGCTGTCGGGTAGGCGGAAGCGATCTG
This sequence comes from Anaerolineales bacterium, assembly GCA_036261375.1. GTDB lineage: Bacteria > Chloroflexota > Anaerolineae > Anaerolineales > Villigracilaceae > Defluviilinea. The sequence goes on along the minus strand of DATAKV010000400.1, from coordinate 3,030 downwards.
TCCCATCGACAACGAGACGATGATGGCGACCGCGCCGCCAACCAGCCAGCCCACTCCCACCCCTGCGCCGCCCGTGGAACTAAATCCGAGCGGAAAAGCGGTGATGCCCCCTGCCAAAATGCAGATGATCGAAAAAGAAATGGCGAAATTGGAGAACCCACTCATTCGCCTGGCAAGCTGCTGCGCATACCCCATTTTATGCAGATGACTCTTATCGTGCTCTTTCACTTTATCAGCCATGTCCGTAATTCTCCTTTGTAGTTTGGAAAGAATATGATGGGGGGATCATTTTGGCTGGCAGTCTGTCATAGGCAATGGCCTCCCTGCATTAATGTGTGAGCTATTTATATACAACCCACCCGCTATCAAAGCGTGACGCGACGGCGCAGCAAAATCGACACCGGCGCCAAATCGCGTGAGACCCAAAATCTTTTTATAGGACTGGGAGGAGAACGCGTCAATCGAGGATATCGCTCCCCTCGCTGAAGATTGACGGCGTTTACCCGGGATGGACAACACATTCTTATTGTACTCATGCCAGGCCGGGCAAAAACTACATTTCGTCTGTTATTTTAAGATAAAAAACACCCTTTTCACAGAAGAGCGAAGGTGCAGGGCTGGCAATGAATTAAGTTCATACTGCTGGGGGGCCGGGAGAATTTCTATGCAATAGCTGGGTATGAATATTTCCCAGACACATGAACTACCGACTGGCGGATCTTTTCGGGCGATTCCCCCTTGACTAGATATCCGTCGGCGCCTTCCCGGAGGATCTCCCGGATAAAGTGGTCGTCATCACAGGCGCTCAAAATCAGAATGGACACCGGTATATTACAGTCCCGCAACTGCCGTGTCACGGTATAGCCCTTCATATCGGGCATTTCCATATCAAGTAAAAGAACATCCGGCTTAAGTTCCCGGACAAGCCGGATCGCCATCGCTCCTGTGTCCGCTTCACCTACAACGACGATATGGGGAGCCTTTTCCAACATCCTGCGTATGCCCCGGCGTACCAGGGGGTGGTCATCTGCAAGAAGTACTCGGATTGTCTTTTTGAATTCCATATCACACCGCTCAGTGCACGAATGGCCAGACTACAGCAGCCCGGTCATTTATGCGGTTCCTTGTTGAACGTACGGTGTTTTTATACCTGCTCTGTATACCGAGAACAATACGGGATTTGCCTAAAAAAGGTTACAGCTACACCCACTTTTCCTGTACGGCTAGGACAGCGGCTTCCACCCGAGAGGTCACCTTAAGCTTGGCAAAAACGGATTCCAGGTGCTTTTCCACGGTCTTCTGGCTGATCCCCAGCTCCATGCCGATCTCCTGGTTCGTCTTTCCCTTAACGACCCATTTCAGCACATCAAGCTCACGGGGGGTCAGGCTTTTGCTGGAGACCTCACCCGTCTGGGTCCAGGCCGACATAATCGCCGCGACGCGCCGGCTCACCCAGCCCTTTTCCCCACGGGCGACACCCCGAACCGCCTCGACAATGGTTTCAGGCACTTCCTCTTTTGTCAAATATCCTGCTGCGCCATTGCCCAGCAGGCCAAAGATAAACTGTTTGTCATCATAGGTACTGAGCACCAGGATCTTGACCGGCGATCCTATGGCTTGTAATTCCCTGGCGATCTCCAGGCCTTTTATACCTGGCATCTCGATATCCAGCAGCAGGACATCCGGTGACAGCTGCCTGGCAAGTTCCAGGGCCTGATTCCCATCGGCAGCTTCTGCAATGACTTCGATATCGGTTGCCTTGTTCAGAAATTTGCGGATGCCCGCCCTTGCCACTGGATGGTCGTCGGCAAGCATGATTCTGATCTTTTCCATTCACTCTCCTCGAACGAACTAACGGCTTACGAACGTGGCACGATCGCCCGGACCAGCGTTCCATTGTCAGGCGCGGACACGATCTCCAGCTTTCCTCCCATACTTTCCACTTGTTCGGCAATGCCAACCAGCCCAAAGTGTTCTCCGCGCACCAGCTCTACCCAGAGCCGCGGCACTTCGAATCCCCGGCCGTTATCTTCCACTTCCAGAACGATCATGTCCTCGTTCCAATAGAAGCGAACGCGAACTTCAGTAGCCTCTGCATGGCGTGCCACATTCTGGAGCGCCTCCTGATAAATACGAAATAGACCCAGGCGCAGCCTGTCTGATATCACCTGCTTATCACGCATCAGATTCAAATGGATGTACATCCCCGGGTTCTGTTCTCGGAACTTCTCCACATGGTCACGGATCGCCACTTCTAAACCGAAAGGAGAAAGTGACGGAGGCCGTAGTTCCCGGCAAATACTCCGCAGGCTGTTTACAACCCTGTGCAGGGTATGGTCACACTCGTCCACGATCTTTTCGCCTTCCGAATCTTTAAGAATATCCCGGAGATCATCCAGCAGGTAAATCAACCCATATAGATCCTGAATAGGGATATCGTGCAAATCCTGGGCGAGGCGGAGCCGCTCCCTCTCCCGGCTATCGATCAGGCGATTCTTGATCTCGGTCCGGTCCAACTCCAAAGGAGCAGATGGGCTGCCGGATCCCAGCTTTGCCAGTTCCGTCCTGAGCAGCTGGTTCTGTGCTTCCAGCTTCTCCTCCCGGCGCTTGCGATGCAGGAGAATGCCCGCCACATTGGCAATACTCTGAAGCGAATCGATATCCTTCTGATGAAAGGACTGTGCCTGGCTGGAAAACACTTCAATTATTCCAAATGGATGTTCAACCGTTCCGATCACCTGGCTCGATCCACTGACCAGGCCTTGATCGAGGATCAGGCTGGAAAGTTTGAATCGAACCTCTTCAGGGATATTGTCCATGACAACCGGATAACGGGTTGACAGCGTGAACCCCTCCAGAGAATCCGGCTCGAGCGGCGTTTGAAGGCAATAGACACCTTTATCTTCCAGGCCCGCGGCGGCACAGAGGACGATTTTTTTTCCTCCTTCCTGCAGTTCCCAGACCAGGCAGCATTCGACAGGCAGGATTTGTGTAGCCAAAGCCACCACCTGTGCAAGCAATGCGACAGGC
>DATAKV010000389.1:0-4815 GCA_036261375.1 Anaerolineales bacterium | reverse complement strand
GATTTTTCATTCAATGAATACGGTTCGCCCAGTTAGATGTTCGGGAGGCAGATACGCTGGCTGGTGCTGGGATCTGCCGCGGCCTTTGCGCTCTCGCTCTTCGATTACCACAACTGGCGCAGGATCGTTGTCCTGGCAATGCTGGGAACGATCGGTATGCTTATCGCTGTGTCGGTCGTCAATGAGATCCGCCTTGGTGCTTCTCGCACGCTGTACCAGGGTTCCTACCAGCCCTCCGAGATTGCCAAGCTCGTCTCGGTAATCTATCTTTCGGTGTGGCTGTATTCCAAGCGCCAGTTCCTGCACGATATTGGCTTTGGACTGATCCCCCTGGGAGTGATCCTGGGGACGATCGGCGGCTTGATCTACCAGCAGCCGGACCTGAGTGCGGCCGGCACGGTGCTCATCCTGGGCGGCCTGTTGTTCTTCCTGGCCGGTGCGGATATCAAGCAGATCATTTTCCTGTTGATTCTGGCGGCCGGGATTGGCTTCCTGATCGTCAAATTCAGCGCAACCGGTCAGGACCGCGTGGCGACCTACCTGGCCGGCCTGCAGGATCCCACCAATGCCTCCTATCATGTGCAGCGCTCCTTCGAGGCGATCATCAAGGGCGGGGTGTTCGGCGTGGGTCTCGGGCAGGCGGACACAAAACTGCTGGGCCTGCCATTCGCACCCACCGACAGTGTGTTTGCAGTCGTCGTGGAGGAGCTCGGCCTGTTCGGTTCCGTCCTGCTGATCGGTCTGTATGCCGCTCTTATATGGCGCGGGCTGGTGATCGCCCGCCGTGCCCCAGACATGCTGGGTACGCTGCTTGCATCGGGTGTTGCCTGCTGGATCGCGATCGAGGCCTTGATCAACATGGCTGCCATGGTGGGGCTGGTACCATTTGCCGGCAATGCCTTGCCCTTTATCAGCGCCGGCGGCTCGAACCTGGTCTCTGTGCTGTGCGGAATCGGAATCATGTTGAATATCTCTCGCCAGAGTGGCGAGACGGTAAAACAGGAAGAAAACGATTGGAGGTCATTCGGTGCGGTTGTTGATTTGCGCCGGGGGGACGGGAGGCGGAGTGTATCCCGCTCTCGCCGTTCACAGCGCGCTAAGCGCTAAGGTCCCCGACCTGGACACGCTCTGGGTGGGCGGCGTGGGTGGCATGGAGGAGCCTCTGGTAAGACGCCAGGGGATCGACTTCCGGGCCATCCCGGCTGCGGGCGTGCATGGTGTAGGGCTTGCCGCCCTGCCGCGCAATGTTGTGACGATCCTGCGCGGCATCCTGGCTGCCCGCCGGCTGCTGAATAACTTCAAACCGGATGTGATGCTCTTTACCGGAGGATACGTGGCTGTGCCTGTTGGATTGGCCGGGCGCTCAGTCCCGACGCTGTTGTACGTGCCGGACATTGAGCCGGGGATGGCTCTCAAATCCCTGGCCGCGATGGCGGACGTCATCGCGGTGACGACCGGTGAATCGCAGAAGTTCTTTAACAAAACAGTACATGAGACCGGCTACCCGATCCGCTCAGACCTGGCGCTCTGGGACCGCAAGACGGCGACCCAACATCTCGGCATCGACGGCAGGCTGCCCGTCCTGCTGGTGTTCGGTGGCAGCAAGGGCGCCCGCTCGATCAACATGGCGATCGTGAACCAGTTGCAAACGCTGCTCACAAAATTCGAGTTGATCCACATCACGGGCGAGCTGGACTGGCAGACGGTGAAGAATACCCGTGAGCAGTTGCCAGCCGAGGCCGCGGCCCGCTATCATGCCATGCCCTACCTGCACGAGATGGGAGCTGCGCTCGCTGCAGCCGACCTGGTTGTCTCACGGGCGGGTGCCTCGAGCCTGGGTGAGTATCCGTTGTTTGGACTACCGGCTATCCTGGTCCCGTATCCGCATGCATGGCGCTATCAGAAAGTCAACGCCGATTACCTGGCGCGGCGCGGCGCGGCGGTTGTCCTTCAGGACCACCGTCTTGATGAAGAGCTGCTTTCGACGTTGAATGTGTTGATGGATAATCCAAACAAATTGAAAGCCATGCGTGCCGCTATGTTCGAATTATCGCACCCGCGCGCAGCGGAGAAGATCGCCAGTACGCTGATCAAACTGGCTGGAGTGTGACATTATGATGAGCATTGTTTATGTCTTCTGGATGTACGTGATTCTCTTTGCCATTGTCGGTATCATGAGAGGCTGGGCAAAGGAACTGCTTGTTTCTTTCAGCGTGATCCTGGCGCTGTCAGTAAATCATGTGTTACGGCAGTATATCCCGCTGGCTCAGCCTCAAAACCTGCCGGAAACTGACGTATCCCTCTTCTGGATACGGACGACCATACTGCTGGTGCTTGTCTACTTTGGCTACCAGACAGTCATCAGTATCCCGCACCTGGCAGCCCGCGCTGCTCGTGAACGATTGCAGGATTCTCTGTTCGGCGCAATCTTGGGCGGGGTCAACGGTTATCTTATTGCCGGGACGATCCTCTACTACATGCACCTTGCCAATTACCCGTATCCAAAGGTCATATCCGCGCCGACCGATCCGGCCGTTGTCAATACTGTAACCCAGATGATGCTGTATATGCCGCCGCAATTACTGGGCGTTCCCGGCATTTACTTCGCCATTATTCTTGCTTTCGTTTTCGTACTTGTCGTCTATATTTAGGTTCTGAGAGCTGATAGCGAACATGACACACGTCCATTTCATTGGCATCGGGGGAAGCGGACTTTCCGCCATCGCCCGCCTCCTGCTGGAGAGCGGATACACGGTGAGCGGATCGGACCGCGTCATGTCTCCATTTGCCGATGAGATCCGCCGGGCCGGAGCGACCGTGTATATCGGCCACCATCCGCGCAACCTGGAGGGAGCGGATTGGATCGTGCGTTCCTCCGCAGTCACAGAGGATAACCCGGAATTCAAGGCAGCAATGACCGCAGGGATCCCTGTGTATAAGCGAGCCGACTTCCTGGGCGAGTGGATGTCCGCTAAGACGGGTATCGCCATTGCCGGGACGCATGGCAAGACCACTACCACGGCCATGACGGCCTGGGTCCTTACCGAGATGGGACGCGAGCCCTCGTTCATTGTGGGTGGGGTCGTCAACAACCTGGGAGTCAATGCCCGGGCAGGCAAAGGCAATGTGTTTGTGATCGAAGCCGACGAATATGACAATATGTTCCTGGGCTTAAGACCGCATATTGAAGTGGTGACCAGCCTCGAGCACGACCATCCCGATTTCTTCCCTACCTTCGATTCGATGCTCGAGTCGTTCCGCAAATTCATAGACCTGCTCCCGGAGGATGGGACGCTCATCGCCTGCGCAGAGGATCCGGGCGCGGCGGAAATGATCGTGCATGCCCGCCGGGCCGGAAGGAATGTCATCGGCTACGGTGTGCAGAGCGAAGACACGATGAATAGTCCTCTGTGGGTGACAGCCCGCGAAGTCAGGCCGAACCAGCAAGGCGGGTATTCCTTCGTTGTCTCGTCCAACCTGGGTAGCACAGGTCTCGAGTCGGCGGACGTCTCCCTCCGGGTGCCGGGCCGGCATAATGTTCGAAATGCGCTGGCCGTCCTTACGATTGTGGATGTGCTCGGCCTGTCGAGGGAGAAGGCGGCCCGGGCGCTGTCGGAATTCGCCGGGGTGGGACGCCGCTTCCAACTGCGCGGCGAAGTGGATGATATCCACATCTATGATGATTACGCCCACCATCCCACGGAGATCGTGGCAACACTCGAAGGCGCGCGGGCACGCTATCCCGAAGCCCGGATCTGGGCCGTCTGGCAGCCGCATACCTACTCACGCACCAGAACCCTCTTCATGGACTTTGCTAGGGCGTTCAAGGATGCGGATGAGGTCATTGTCACCGAAGTGTATGCGGCGCGCGAGCCGAAGGAGGACTTTACCTCCGCAGAGGTCGTGAGTGCCATGCCAAATCTGTCGGCGCGCTATATCGAAAGACTTCCCGATGTGACGCTGTATCTGCTGCAACACCTCAAGCCCGGGGATGTGGTTCTGGTCCTCTCGGCCGGGGATGCCGACCAGATCAGCACGGATGTACTAAAAGGTTTACAGGAAAGGTAGAAGGATGATGAACAAGAGATTTACTCGTATCGATCGCTTCGAAACCCTTCACCACAACCGGGCCAGTGTGCTGTCATTATCCCCGCTGGATACACTGCTCACCAGGGCACAAAAAGACCTGCCTCCCCACGTTGTACCGCAGCCTCTCGATGACGGAGAGGAACTGGCTTTACAGCTGATCGCGAAGGTCAGACACCAGTTCAAGCGTTCCTGTCCCGCACACTGGATGGGAGCTTCCCTCCGGTTCGGAGCCGAAGAAATGGCTGGGCCTGATGTCCGATGAAAAGAAGAAACCGCTTCATCCTGAAACAAATTTCCTGCCGCCGTTGAAGATGTTCCTGGCATTCTTCGACAAGAATAAAAAAAAGAAAGCTGCCGAAAAGCAGGAAGACTCGGATGAAAAGAAAGTTGAAAAACTGATCGAGAAATTAAGTGAAAAAGAAGAGTAGGCCGAACGTGACAGTAATAACTCCACCCATCGATGTGCTGTACGCCAAGCTTGGCGATAAGGTTAGGGAAAATGTTTCCCTTGCTCCTTATACCTCCGCGCGCATCGGCGGACCTGCCGACGTTCTCATCACAGCCGAATCTGCTGATGAGTTGGCGCGCACCATCAAATTGTTATGGAAGCTGGACCTGGAATACATTATGCTCGGCGGCGGATCGAACGTGCTGGTGAGCGATCGAGGCGTGCGCGGTGTGGTCGTGCTGAATCGTGCGAAAGGTGTTCGCTTCCACAATAGCGAT
>DATAKV010000117.1:0-16109 GCA_036261375.1 Anaerolineales bacterium | reverse complement strand
GTCACAACACCCATATTGCCGAGTTTTTGCTCTATTCCCATTCCAGGGCTCCTTTCTTCCAGGCGTACACATATCCAACCAGTAAGATCACAATAAAGATGACCATTTCGATCAGCCCGAACAATCCGAGCTGTCGGAAGGTGATTGCCCATGGCAGAAAGAACACCACTTCAATATCGAAGAGGATGAACAGAACTGCGACAAGATAGAAGCGGATCGGCATACGCCGAGTTCCTTCGCCGTAGGGGTTCATGCCTGATTCATAGGGCATGGATTTTGCTGCAGATTCTTTTTTCGGTCCAAACAATGTCCCCAGGCCGATCGCGATCAAAGCTACCACAGTCGCGATCACGATCAGTAATGCTATGGCAACATACTCGATCATCAAGACACCTCACATAGTCCCGATTTTTTTCAGGAATACGTCCTTAATAGACGATATTTGTGCAACTTGGCACGCATTCGGCGTAGTATAACATAACAGGTTTTAGAGGGCTAGAGAAAGTGCTACTTTTCACAAAATTGATGATATTTATCCTCAATGAGGAAACAGAAAATGCTATACTGAAACTTAAGGAAGAAGGGAAATTAGATGATCAAACCATTACCGGTGCTCTTGGTCTTCACCCTTTTGGTTGCAGGTTGTGGACGGACATCGTCCTCAACTGCACCGTCAAAGACTGTCATCGCTAGCTTGACATTCACTCCCTCTCCAGCGTCCTCTGCCCTCCCATCCTCCACAGCTTACCTACCATTTCAGTCGAGGGGGCCTCATCTTCTTATCACCCGTGATAATAAGAATCTGACAATGCTGGATGCCAACGGCAAGGGACGTCAGGAAATCCAACTCCCGAACGATGGATATATTGTCCAAATAAATAGATCAGTTTCCCCAGATGGCAATTGGCTGGCCTACTTCACAGGGTCGGTGGATGAGCCCTATGACCTGGCATTAAATCTACTGAACCTGTCAAATGGAACAACCGGACATATTTCAAAATTAATCGCTCCCGGTTTCCCTGAAAACCTGGAGCCGGCCGCGGGCACCCTGTTGTTTTATGAGGGTGATGACTGCCTGGAGAGCCTGGAATGCAGAATGGGACTGTTACAGCGGTCTTTTATCTCGGGCATCTATCGGCTCGATTGGTCTCCTGATGGAGGATTCCTGGCTTTTGCAGCTCAAATCGATGGACCATCCTCGGATCTGCATCTATATGACTTTAACCAAAAAACGGTCCGTCGGATTACGAATGACCCGCAGATTATCGGGCGGATCGAGTGGGCCCCAAACGGGGACAAGATATTGTATGAAAATTTTGTTCCGGGATCCCTGCGCGCTGGCAGAACTATACACCTTGCAGATCCCGAGAGCCAGCCTCTTCAATCTCCGTCAAAATTAGTAGATGAAGATGCTCTGTGGGGAGAGTATGGTTGGTTCTCTGAAAATCTTTATCTCTTCTATGAGCCGAATGATACCGAGCCTCAATTTAGTAACCTGAATATCCTAGATACAGATACAGGGCAGCTCAGAGAAGTATGGCCATATACTGCTGATTTTTTCACAATCAACAAAGAAAACAAAACTGTCCTCTTATTCCACAAGAATCATAACCATTTAAAGGCAACGGTCGCAGAAGGGATCTATGAAGTGCATCCCAACGGTAAGTATTGGAAGATCAGTGATCTACCACTTATCCTCTACAAAGGTCAGGGGCCGTATCATGTACTGGCAGAAGACTATAGAGGGCGGGTTTACAACATCAAGAATGACGGTTCAATCGAGCTATTGGAATGGGGCGAACGTGGAATTCCCTGGGTCTCGCCAGACGGGAGATGGCTGCTGTTTAGAGAATCCAAGCAATTGGCTCTCTATACAAACTTGTATGAGCTCGTAAAAACCTGGTCGCTGGAGGAAGAATACTTTAATGTGACCTGGAGCCCAGACTCGTCTGGCCTTTTTATTTTTACAAATATCAACGCGCACTACGCGGCGATCACAGACGACCAGCCTCGCCCTTTATTTGAGGGTTGTGTCATCAAGGATTGTTTACCTGCCCGTTTCATCTGGCTTCCTTAAAAAGTAAGTCACGCTTCAAGCGTGACCTACATAGAATATCTATTATCCCAAATAATCCCGCAGTTGCCTGCTCCGTGAAGGATGCCGCAGCTTCCTGAGCGCCTTGGCTTCGATCTGGCGGATGCGCTCGCGCGTCACATCGAAGTAGCGGCTGACTTCCTCCAAAGTGTGGTCCTTGCCATCTTTCAGGCCGAAGCGCAGCTCCAGCACTTCGCGCTCACGGTCCGAGAGGGAGGTGAGGGCGCTCTGGACCTGCTCGCGCAGCATCTGGCGGGCGGCCGCGTCGATCGGGGAAAGCGTATCTTCATCGGGAATGAAGTCGCCGAGGGAGCTCGACTCCTCATCCCCCACCGGCCCATCGATCGAGACCGGCTCCTCGGCCGAGCGCAGGACACGGTCGATCTTCTGGGTGGCGGTCTCCAGCCGGCGCTGTAGATCGGGCTCGAGAGGCTTTGCTTCGGAGTGGGCGCGCAGGATAGCCTGTACGTCGGAGGCGGGTAGATAACCCACTTCGAGCGCTAGCTCCTCGGTGGTGGGATCGCGTCCCAGCTCCTGGGTGAGCATCCGCTGGGTACGCAGGATGCGGGTTATCGATTCGAACAAGTGCACCGGGATACGGATGGTGCGCGCCTGTTCGGCGATCGAGCGGTTGATCGACTGGCGGATCCACCAGGTGGCATACGTGCTGAACTTGAAACCGCGCCGCGGGTCGAACTTGCCGACCGCACGCAGAAGCCCCATGTTGCCCTCCTGGATCAGGTCCAGGAAGTTAATGCCGCGTCCCAGATAGCGCTTGGCTACGCTGACCACCAGCCGCAGATTGGCGTTGATCAAGGAGTGGTTGGCATCCACGGCGCGCTGGTGAGCCGCATCCAGCTCGTACTGGAGCTCATGGTCAGAGGGCAGGTTGCGGTACAGGGTCCGCTGGTTGGGAAAGCCGTGAGTATGGTTGATGTGTTCCAGCAGCCAGCCTGCATAGTTTAGAGGAAGCAGATACAGGTTGAGAAAGACACTGTACGACTTGCGGGCGATCTCATTCCAGAGCTCGTCCATACCCCACATGCCATTATCCAAAAAAGCCCGCAGATAGGATGGCTGGTCCGACTCCCAGCCGGCATGCAGGGCCTGGGACTCGGAGAGGAGCAGTCCCAGATCGGGCGGCTCATGATGGAGCCGCTCGGCATCCTCAAGCAGGCGCTCCCAGTATGTGACCATATCGGAAACCAGGGAATGATAGATGGCACACGGAAGGGTCATATTCTTACGGAGCGGCCGACGCTTATAGGTTGCCACGAGCCGGTTGGCTTCGATCATCGTGGCGAGGCGGAACTCGCTGTCGGAATCCAGCAGCTTGACCTGGCCGATCTCGCGCAAATACAGCCGCACCGGGTCCTCAGAAAGCTCGGCAGCCACTTCGGGGTTCTTCAAATCGATGACATCCTCTTCAAGCAGGTCTTCATCCTGCATGAGGATATTGACATCCGGGTCTCCTACACCCTCCATGATCATGTCAGGCATTTCGTTGGCATCGGTTGTGACTGCATCCTGAACACCCTCATCGAGATCATCCAATTCTTCCCCATCCGCAAGCCGCGCATCATCGTCCTGCTCTTCCGCTTTTAGTACCGGGGGTGTTTCCTTTTTCAAAGCCATAAACCCTTTCTTTCCTTTACCAGACGTTGCTGCAAATATTAGGTTACGCCAGCCGTTTATTCCAGTTTTCTCAGTGACATCCGGCGGGAGGCCTGGTCAAGATCCCTTAGTAGCTTTGTGTTCTGTAACACCAGGTCCTGGTAGGAGGATGCACGCAAATCCCCGGATTGGTGCGCTTCTTCCTGGAGGAAGCGAAGCTGGTTCAAATTCTCCCCGGCCGCCACCCGACGAAGCTTGATCACCCCGCGCAGCAGCTCCTCCAGAAGCTTTTCCTCGAGCCGTTCCATCTTCTCGGTCTGTGCAAAAAGGTCGCGCGAGAGGCCCTGCAACGTTTCGGGGACCGAGCCCACTACAAAATCATGATGCTCGGTCTTGTCCTGTTCCACCGATTCACGGATCAGGCGGAACATCATCTGGTGGTCGGTATATTCGAAATCCTGGACGGTCAGCGGGAGCAGGTCGAACTGCTGGAGCAGCCGGTCGAGACGGAAGACGAGCTCCGGCTTGCGAAAGAGCACGCCGACGATGTACTCCTCGACCATTTTGCTGGAGGAGACCGTCACGACCGGTTTCTGTTTGGCAACAACCTGTTTCTGCGGGATCTGTCTCGACTGTTTCACCTGCTGGCGCGGCGCCTGTACGCCGATGAAGGCACGCTCGTCCACCCGTAGATAACGTGCCAGCCGCTGAGTAAAGAATTCCCGGTCCGCTGGGGAAGGCAGATCCTGGATCAAAGGCAGGACCTGCCCTGCAATTTCGTTGACCACCCCGTGGTCCTTCAGATCCCTGCCCTGGCCAAGAGAGATCATGACGTGCTCGACGATCGGCTTGGCGCTGTCAATCAGCTGGGCCCACTCATCCCGGTTACGGGCTACGATCTCGTCCGGGTCCAGGTCGTCGGGCAGGGAGGCAACGCGCAGGTCGGCCTGCAGGCGCGCCTCATTGCGAAGCAGACCGCGCGGGTCGAAGTCAAATTCCCCTTCACGGTCCATGGCGGCGCGGGCCGCGTCCAGACCGCGCAGGATGGCCTTTTGACCGGCCGTATCCGGATCGAGCGCCAGGACGATGCGCCGGGTGAACTTCTTGAGCAGGCGCAGCTGGTCTTCGGTGAGCGCCGTCCCCATCGGGGAAACGACATTCTCATAGCCCGCCTGGTGAAGGGCGATCACGTCCAGATAGCCTTCGACGATCACCGCCTGGTCCGTGGCACGGATCGCCTTGTGGGCGCGATCGAGCCCATACAGCAGGTGTCCTTTTGTGAAAAGAACGGTCTCGGGGGAATTCAGGAACTTAGGCACATCGTCGGGATCCACGATGCGCGCCCCGAAGCCGGCCATGCGGCGGGTGGCATCCCGGATAGGGATGATGATACGGTTGCGGAAGCGGTCGTAGTGGCCCCCTGAATCGCGCTGGGAGATCAGGCCTGCATCCATCATATCCTTAACAGAGTAGCCGCGCTGGGTGAAGTGAGTCAGGGCTGCGTCCCAGGATCGGGGCGCGTAACCCAGGCCGAAGGTCTCGATCGAAGCGTCGGTCAATCCACGTTTGGTGCGCAGGTAATCGAGGATCTCATTATGGGACAGCAGGTGACTCCGGTAAAAAATGACTGCATCCTCGAGCAGCCTGCGGAGGTGCTCGTAGGCTTCCTTCTGCTGGGGGGACTCCCTGGAAAAGGTAGGCAGTTCCACCCCGGCGCGTGCTGCCAGTTTTTCGAGCGCATCCTTGAACTCCAGGTTCTCGCGCTTCATCACGAACTTAAAAACGTCACCACCCTCGTTGCACTGGCCGAAGCACCGCCAGGTGCCCGACTCAGGCCAGACCACAAAGGCAGGGGTTTTCTTGTTCTCATGGAACGGGCAGAATCCTGTATAGTTCTTGCCCGCGTGGCGAAGCCGGACCCCCGCCTCCGAGACGAGGTCCACGATATCTATGCGTGACTTGATTTCGTCGATTGTGGACATAAGTGATTGAATTATAGGCAGGTTGGGGATTTTGGCAAATGTTCGATTAAAACACTCACAGGGGTTTAAGAATCAAAGGCGGGGCAGTGAATACTGCCCCGCCCTACATACATGAGGCAGGAGGAGGAAAACCCCGCCCCATGTCTATACCGAGAACGTCCACTCAACAGGCCTGTCTAACGCTGATAGCCAGGGTGAGGGATGCTCGTACCCTCATTTGTCCTTGCCGCTTCCAGCACGTACAGGCAAACCTCAAATCCGAATCTAATGTTTCGCTTCAATACTCAATCTAAATCACCAAACAGAGTGGTCTACCTGCCTTCCGCAGCAACTCGACTCCTGTCTTGTGGCACGTCCCGATCTAGCAAAACCGGTTTTTACCTGTTGTCACTGGGGTCCAGGTCGATCTCAACATTCTGGAGTCTCTCCCAGAGATTTCTTATTGCATCTCCCAGCGCATCCCAATTAACCTGGATGAACGGTTCATCACTCGAATCATCATCCCCGGTCACCGGGATTTGCCTGTCCTCCTCGTCCACGACCGGCGTGGGAAAAGGCGTGAGCGTCGGCGAGGGAGTAACGTCCTCATCCGAAAGGTCAAGCGAGGGAACGTTGACTACGATCCTGTCGTCCAATTCGCTGAGCGCCGGCTCCAGATCCCGGACGGCTGCGACCGCTTTCTGACGGGTTTCCGGGTCCAGGGCGATCACCAGCGCCGCCAGCAGCAACAGCGCAAACAGCACATTCACCAGCCTGCTCAAACAGAACCTCCTTCATCCATCAATGAAAACTTCCAGGGAAGCTTTGCTCTGACTAACGAAGGAGGGAAGACGTCGTTATGAAATGTCCTACATACTGATGGAATTTTAATCCCGGCTTATTTACCGCCTCCGGAAAAATAACTGTCCAGCTCCGGGATGGTCAATCCCACCCGGCGAAGGGAATCCTGCTGCGACTTCAGAGCATTCAGGATGCGTGCCCTGTCGTTCTCATCCTCTTCCTCCTTGAAACGGCCGAGGAGCTTGTTGTAGCCCATGAGCACTTCCCTGCGGCGGGCTTCATCGGAGGAGACTGCCACATATTCATCGATGCGGCGCTCGGAGATCTTCAGGTCCGTGCCCAGAGGGTCGGTGGTCACCGTCCGCCAAAAGGTTTCGCTGGCCAGCTTCCAGTCATATAACTGCTCGCCGGGTAGAGCGCGCTGGGCAAACACGGTATTGGTCATCACAAAGGCAAATATAAGCACAGCCACATTGAGAGCCATGCGCCAGAAAAAAAAGGGGGATGTACGCCTCCGTCGCGGGCTGTTCTCAATCGCCCGGTTCAACTCAGAGCGAAGGCTCGACCGTAAAAAGGGAGAAGGCCGCACAGCCTGGGCTTCATCCTGCAGCCGCACGATGGAATACAAAAGAGGCCCAAGCTGAGCCTCATATTGTGGATATCGTGCGAGACATTCTTCGAGGGAGGATTCTCCACTCACAAGCTGATCAACGCACTCTTCAAAGATAGCTTCGAAATCATTCGTCATATCGGTATCTTTTCTGCCAGTCTCTTGGCGAGGGCTTTCAGGCCTCTCATCTGTAATGCACGGATCGCACCTTCCCGTTTTCCAAGATGCCGGGCGATCTCTTCATTCGACATCTCGTCAATAAACTTTAGTAATAGAACCTGGCGTTGATCGTCGGTCAAGGTCTGCAAGGCATCCTTGATCGAATTCATCTCAACTGCAGAGTCAATGCCATTCTCTACAGTCTCGGCGTGTCCCGGGTCGGACAGCCGGACATCTTCCAGGGCGGCTGTGACCTTGCGTGTGCGGTAGTGATCGATCACCGCATTGTGCGCGATAGTATATAACCAAGCCAGAAACGGAGTTCCACCGATCTGAAACCTGCCCAGATTCTCCCAGGCCTTCAGAAACACCTGTGAGGTTATATCCTCAGCGGTTTGCTGGTCCTCCACACGGAAATACACAAAGCGATAGATCCGCTCCAGGTAAGCATCGTAGAGTGTTCCAAATGAATCCGAGTCGCCTGTTTTTGCCTGGCGGACGAGGGTAGCCTCATCCGATAAGGGCATTCTGGACTTTTTGACACTTCGCAAATCTAGCACGCTTCACCTCACTTAACGTAAGAATTGTATAAACCGTTACACACGGACATTAAATATCCCGAGGGTCTTCGGGAAACTAACGATTCTGCAATGTAGCTGGGTTGGGGATGATAAGTCCTGGTCTTAGCCGAGCCTGCCAGGAAGATCCGTGTCGAGCTGAGTAACTAAAATCATTATAGCATCGGGGTCGGAATTGCCTTGTAGGTAATCCCCCTATAATTCTGTCCTATTATTTGATTTTTCCGTCGAAAAACCCTATATGTCTGAACATATCTCCCTTTATTAGGCGTATTTCTTCTTATTTTAGTGAGGGACTTGTGTGATTGTCTATCCATCGATGCGATACAGGAGCGCGCCAAAATCTTCCCAGGCATAGAACTCGACAATTACTTCCAGTATCCCATTCCGATCCATGTCCAGGATATTCCCGAGGAAAGTCGATTAAAACAAAAAGGGTAGTCCCGAAACCGGGACTACCCATCCTGTACTTCGCGTGGATTACAAACCGGGGTCTGACCGATTCTCGGATTCACAGCCGCCGCCCCCGTGACCCTTCCCAGGCTGGTACTCCTGCAAAGGCGCCGGAGCCGGCTCCGCTTCACGATAATGGTCAAGATTGACCCTGGCTCCGCTGACGAGATGGGTTCCCGACCTTACAGTCTCGGATGCAGCGCCCTGAACACTGGTATAGATGCCAACGATTACGGCGAGGCTGATCAGCACAGCTAAAACAACACGGGTACCTGGCTTGGACATGTTACTCTCCTTCTTTATCTATTGGCCTTGATGACAGCGGGCTCCCTATGAAATAAGGAATACCCGGGTAATGGTCGGCTGGACCGGGACCATGCATCCCCACACCTGTTCGATAAAAAAATTATACCGAATCGTGTCCGAATTAGCAACCAACGCTTAGTTTCTGTTAATCAAAAAGGCGGCCCAGGTGAGCCGCCTTCCCTTTAGAACCCTTCGAGCTTGGATAGGTCTGCGAGCCCATCCGACAACCTGGCGATCTGGCCTACCAAGGCCAGTCGGTTCTGCCGCACCTTCTCCTCTTCCGCCATGACTAGGACCTTGTCGAAGAAGGCATTAATGGTGGGGATCAGTTGGTCAACAATATTGAGGAAATCGTCGATCGTGGACGGTTGACCATGGACGGTGGATTGGAGCATCTCATACAGTTTTTTCTCCTCCACCTCCGCAAACACATCCTCATCGATCGTCAATCCACGGTTCCCCGTCTGACTCCGCAGGATGCGTACACAGCGGGCAAAGCCTGGCAGGATCGTGGACCAGTCTTCGCGTCGCACCCACGCCTGGAGCTGCTCCACAGCCCGAGCCGCCGCGGCCGGGTTGGCGGATTGTTCCGCCAGCACGGCATCGACGACATCGTAGCGGTAACCCATTTCGTTGAGCACGACCCGCAGTCGTCCCGTCAGGAAATCGAGGATTTGCTGTAGGGTCTCATCCTTGACTTCAATCGGCTGCGTCCTGGCCGATTCCTTGACTGCCCTGGCCAGATCAAAATCCAATTTGTGCTCGATCAGCGGCTGGACAATGCCGATCGCGGCCCGCCGCAGGCCAAAGGGATCCTTGGCACCTGTAGGGGTCAACCCCGCCGCGAAGAGTCCGACCAGGGAGTCGAGCCGGTCCGCCAGGGCGACGGCGAGGCCTACTTTCGTTTTCGGTACAGTCCGGTACTGCTCGCCGATCGCCGCGGCCACTTCCTTCGGCTCACCGCTGCGCAGTGCATATTCAGCGCCGATAATTCCCTGCAGTGACGTCATCTCCGTGACCATCTGCGTGACCAGGTCGGCTTTGGCCAAGAACGTTGCACGTTGAACGTTAGAACGTTGAACTCTGTCCAAGCCTAGCATTTCGGATATTTCAGCAGCGAGTTTCAACATACGCTCAGACTTATCCAACACCGAGCCCAGCCGGGTGTGGAAGGTCAGCCCCGAGAGCCGGGAGCGATAGTCTTCCAGGGGCTGTTTTATATCTTCGCGCACGAAGAAATTCGCATCCGCAAAGCGCGCCCCGAGCACATGTTCGTTACCCTCGCGGACAGTATCGATGCCGATATCGTCGCCATTGCGGATGGCAATGAAATGGGACAGCAGTAGAGACGGAGCATGCTCCGTCTCTACTGCTGTCCGTTGCACAGGAAAATATCTCTGGTGCTTTTTCATTACCGAGATCAACACATCCCGCGGCAGGGAGAGATACTCCTTATCGAACGCGCCCATGAACGCCGTCGGCATCTCGACCAGGTTCGTCACTTCGTTGAGTAGCCCATCGTCGATGATCGCCTCCCCCCCGACGAGCGCCGCAGCCTGGCTGATCTGCTCCACGATGGATGCCCTGCGCTCTTCTTTCTCCAGGAGAACCCCTGCATCACGGATGGTATCGAAATATTGATCTGCAGATAAAATCTTGATCTCAGGGGAGCCTAAAGGCCGCAGACCGCGGGACACATTCCCGGAAACAACGCCTGCATATTCGAATGGAATGACTATGTCTCCCAGCAGAGCCACATACCAGCGAATGGGACGCGAGAACGCCGCCCCCGATTCATTCCAGCGCATTGATTTTTCGAACTTGATGCTTTCGACCAGTTTTGGTAACGCCTCCGCCAGGACTTCGGGGGTCGGTCGTCCTTCTTGCCTGACCACCGCGTAGACATATTTGCCTCCACCCTCTTCGCGGATTTCAAGGTCCTTCGTGCTTACATTGTTCTTTTTGGCAAAACCCATCGCTGCCGGCAGGGCCATGCCGTCTTTATCGAAGGCCTTGTCGGCAGGCGGACCCTTGACCCGGTCCTCGCGGTCGGGCTGGTTCGGGGCGAGCGCGTCGATCGAGACGACGAGCCGCCGCGGCGTTGCCAGGACGCGGATGTCACCATGAGTAAGATTGAGCTCCCTGAGCCAATCAGGCACACGACTCTCCAGCTGAGCCCGGGCTGTGTCAACGTCTTGAGCTGGAAGCTCTTCCACTCCAATTTCAAGTAAAAAGTTGGCAGGCTGAAGGTTGGAAAGCGGAAGAACAGGCCGGGGAGCCTTTTCAACCTTTGAACTTTCAACATTCAACAAGGGATACTCGAGTTCCTTCCTCTGCTCCTCATACGACTCCGCGACCCGCCGCGCCAGCTCGCGCATCCGCCGGAAATAGGCCTGGCGCTCGGCTACGCTGATCGCGCCGCGCGCATCCAGGATATTGAAGGTGTGCGAGGACTTGAGCACATAATCGTGGGCAGGGACGATCAGCCCCTGGGCCAGGGCGGCATCTGCTTCGGCGGTGTACAGATCGTACATCTGACGGGCACGCTCCACGTTCGCGACCTCATAATAGTATTTCGAGTGCTCGAATTCCTCCCGGCGGCGGATCTCGCCGTAGGTCACCCCAGCGCCATACTCCTCATTCCAGATGGCTTTGGCGTTGTTGAGGGCGATCAGGATGCGCTCCAGACCGTAGGTCAGCTCCACCGAGACCGGGTCAAGCGTCACGCCGCCCATCTGCTGGAAATAGGTAAACTGGGTGATCTCCTGTCCATCGAGCCAGACCTCCCAGCCCAGGCCCCAGGCCGAGATGGCAGGCTGCTCCCAGTTGTCCTCCCCAAAGCGGATGTCGTGCTGGCGTGCGTCGATGCCAAGCGCCTGGAGCGACTCGAGATACAGCTCCTGCGGGTTGCCCGGGTCGGGCTTGAGTATGACCTGGAACTGGGTGTGCAGCTGGAAACGGTTGGGGTTCTCGCCGTAACGCCCATCGTCCGGGCGGACGGAGGGCTCGACGTAGGCGACATTCCACGGCTCAGGACCCAGAACGCGCAGGAAGGTATTGGGATTCATCGTCCCTGCGCCGACCTGCGTGTAATACGGCTGGGTGATCAGGCATCCCTTGGCGGCCCAGAAGTCCTGCAGCTTGAGGATGATTTCCTGGAAGGAGGAGTTTGGCATGTTGGATCTATGATCTCAGAATTTGGATTTTAGATTGCAGTGAGGATTATAACTGATGGAGTTGGCAGCAAACCACTCACCCATGTTGCCGGATACGAATAAGAATTCCGGGTGCGGAATTTTTATCCCCCTTCAATCCATGCGTGCTTACGGGGTTGCGTCCCTGGCGCAGCGGAAACCGATGAGATGACTGGAATACGAAGGGGCCTCGGCTTCACGGTTCACGGACCGGATCTCGGTGTAATCGTCCTTCCAGGAACCGCCGCGCAGCACTTTCTCCGTTCCCGTGTCCGGTCCCTGCGGATCCTCTTCGGGGGAGGATCGATAATAATCATCCGAGTACCAGTCACTCACCCATTCCCAGACATTGCCGGCCATGTGATGGGGTCCGTACCTGCTCGCTCCGAGGTCATAGATCGTTACGCCGCTGGTATCCCGCAGACAATTCCCGTAATTCGCAAGATTACAGTCCTGCACATCGCCCCAGGGATAGATCACGTTCATTCCCCCGCGAGCCGCTTTCTCCCATTCCGCCTCCGTCGGCAGGCGCGCCTCCCGCCACTCACAGTAGGTCTGCGCCATGTACCAATCCACAAAGACTACCGGATATCGGATATAGCGGCGGTTGTCATAGTAGCTGCTGCGGGTGGCGGAGCTCTTCTTCCTGACCGGCTGGCAGACCTCGGCCTCGACACAGGCCCTGTAAAGAGCATTGGTTACTTCGTATCGATCGATATAAAATGCATCCAGGTCCACAGGGTGGATTGGGTATTCATCCAGGCTACCCCGGTCGCTCCCCATGAGGAAGACACCCGCTGGTACGTAAGCCATAGGCACCCCTTTAGCGTCCGAAATGTAATCAGGGAGCGATGTAAGCGTGGCTTCCAGAACCTCGGTCCCTGTCCACGTGGGGGTGGAACTGGGCGTTGGAGTGGCAGTGCCAGTCGGCGCAGCGGTTGCGGTAGCGGATACAGCGACCGGAGTGGGCCCCTCACTCTCGGAGGGTCCTCGCCCGCCCGGAGCTGGAACAGTACATGCGCCGATCAGCGCCAGACCCATGAGACCCAGCGCGATCCATGGATTGCGCTTGAAACGGGGTTTTGTTCCTTCAGACACCGAACCGAATTTTGCTCTCTCCATGTAAATGGCTCAGCTCTTTTGTTTTTTCAGAACAAATGGCAGCACCAGCCGGCCAAAGATGGGAATCCTGGCGTGCGTCATGCCCAGCAGGGTGTTCTGGTCGAGACGGCGGATCTCATCCTCCACCAACAGCCACAGAATCGGATGATTCGGCAGATAGTACATCAGGAGTCCGTCCCGGTCGTCGATGAACGATTTTCCCTGGATGATCTTCATAGGAAACCGGGTCGAGAGATCCTCACCGCGCCGGATGAGGTTGATCGCCGTGCCCTGGCTGGAAAGCTCCTTGCCCCACCACCTGCCCAGACCGGTCACCCACAGTGCCGGGCGAACGGCCACCCGAGTCCAACGTGGGCCGGTAAACGACCCACAGTAGGTCCCGGCGACCGAGTCCATGGCGGGGATTTCCAGGGAGGAGAACAGACCACACAGCGCTTCAAGGGAGGTTTGGTTTAAGCGGGATATATCCATACAAATTTAACGAGGTGCAGAAGAGCAGGTTACTTCCATCACCTTCATTCCATGACATCCTATTCCCGACTTCTCTGGTAAGATACCCCGCATTCAGGCAATCCAAAGGAAATTATGAGAACATTGATCTGCATGTGTAGGCGGCGGGGCTAGCGCCACCGCCTCTGAAACCAGAGTATTACGGCTGACTGCCGCACACGGTGGGCTTGACCCCGTTATCGTCGAAAGACGGTTCGGACGGCCCTCGTTTGCAACGCTGAGGAAGTTCCCGGCATGGCAGGCAGTCGTTTTTATTTTCCACAGGAGTAAAGGAATGAAAATCGCAAAGGATGTCACAGAATTGATCGGCAACACGCCGCTGGTCCGCTTAAACCGGGTCACGGACGGAGCACAGGCGGACGTGGTCGCCAAGCTCGAATTTTTCAACCCGGCCCACTCGGTCAAGGACCGGATCGGCTTTTCGATGATCGAGGCGGCCGAGAAGGCAGGACTGATCGATAAGGACAGCGTGCTCGTCGAGCCGACCAGCGGCAACACGGGCATCGCCCTGGCCATGGTCGCCGCGGCGCGCGGTTATAAGTTGATATTAACCATGCCGGAAACCATGAGCAAGGAGCGGCGCATGCTGCTGCGTGCCTACGGCGCCGAGCTGGTCCTCACGCCCGGTCCGGACGGGATGGCCGGCGCGATCCGCAAGGCCGAGGAGATTGTCGCCTCGGACCCGGAGAAATATTTTCTGCCCCAGCAGTTCAAGAACCCGGCCAACCCTGAGATCCACCGACGCACCACGGCTGAGGAGATCTGGAACGATACCGACGGCCGGGTGGATATCCTGGTCTCGGGCATCGGCACCGGCGGGACGATCACCGGCGTGGGAGAGGTGATCAAGCCGCGCAAGCCATCGTTCCAGGCCATCGCCGTCGAGCCGGATGCCTCGCCGGTCCTCTCGGGAGGCGCTAAGGGGCCGCATCCCATCCAGGGCATCGGGGCAGGCTTTGTCCCGGATGTGCTCAACACGAAGATCTACGATGAAGTTATCCGCGTCAAGAATGAGGATGCGTTCGATATGGCCCGCCGCCTGGCGCGCGAAGAGGGGCTGCTGGTCGGGATCTCCTCCGGCGCGGCGACCTGGGCCGCTCTGCAGGTGGCCAGGCGCCCGGAAAATGCCGGGAAGCTGATCGTGGTTATCATCCCTTCCTTTGGCGAGCGCTATCTTTCCACGCCGCTCTTCGCCGATCTGGCTGACTAGGAACCGCTGAGAGAAAGAGCAAGAGTATGTTCAATACCATTCATGACGATGTCCAATCGGTACTGGACCGCGATCCGGCAGCTCGCACAGTCCTGGAAGTCCTGCTGTGCTACCCGGGACTGTATGCCATCTGGGCGCACCGCCTGACACACAGATTGTGGAGGAGCGGATTCAAGTTGATTGCGCGCTGTTTTGCCCACTTGATGCGCATGCTGACCGGGATCGAGATTCACCCCGGTGCCATCATCGGCCGCAGTTTCTTCATCGACCACGGCATGGGCGTTGTCATCGGCGAGACGGCCGAGGTCGGTGACCATGTCACTCTTTATCATGGCGTCACGCTCGGCGGCACCAGCCTTCAGAAAACCAAGCGCCACCCCACCATCGGGGACCATGTTGTCATCGGGGCCGGCGCCAAGGTGCTGGGAGCGATCACCATTGGAAGCCACAGCCGTATCGGTGCGAATGCCGTGGTAGTCAAATCCACGCCGTCACATTCGGTGGTGGTCGGTGTGCCGGGACAGGTTGTCCTTCGTGACAGCTCCGCACACGCCTTAGACGACAACATACCAGATCTCGAGCATGGAAGCCTGCCGGACACGATCGGCGAGACCCTGGCGGCCATCATTGCCCATGTCAACTCCCTGGAGCAGCGCGTCGGCGGCCATACTCACGAGCCGGCCCTGCACGGTCCCGAGCACGGCGTCTGGCACTGGGGGGATTTTTCGATTTAGGTTAATTCTGTCATTACCCGGGTGGATCGGTGCCGGTACATTTAATTTAAGGAGAAGCCGCTCCAGCATGGGCGGCTTCTTTTACATCTCAACCTCATCCAGCGCTCGGACCAGCCTCTTGTAGCCGCCCGGTCTGAACAGGTCCACTCGCTGCAGATGGCGCAGACATTTCGGCATCTCACAATCCTCCAGCCGCACAGGGATGATAAATACTTTTCCATCGTCGAGCAGCTTTGCCTTGTCGATGGCGATCTTCAGCTCCTCGTGGCGGTAGCCCGGCTGCACGTCGAATCCGCGCGTCAGACAGACGAGCACCCGGTCGCTGTTGAGGATCGCTTTGCGGATCTCGTGCTGCCAATCCTGACCGGGCTCCAAATTTTGGGCGTCCAGCCAGGCATGGATCCCATCCCGGACCAGGCGCTGGTGAAGTTTGCGGACAGCCTCCTTATCCCCGTGTGCATAAATCAGAAAGACGTTCACCTGCTGTGTTGACCGTTTCATTCATCTTCCAGTCGCTGACCCTGCCTCCCAACAGGGATCAGCCTGTCTCACATCGATGGCGGGGAGGAAAAACCGGAGGGCTATTTTATTAGAACAAATGTTCTATGTCAAGACGACAAATTGGTGATCTGAAAAAGAAACGTTGCCATTTCAAATAACAACATCCTGATTAGAAGCGTCACATCAAATTTTGAAAGAGTAAGTCAGAAATCTCTCGGGCAGAACCACAGATGTAGACAAGACCCGCTCCCGGGTCAAAAT
>DATAKV010000385.1:0-2421 GCA_036261375.1 Anaerolineales bacterium | reverse complement strand
CCTTCCAGCCGGACACAGTGCGTCCTGGATGCGATCTGCGATGCCTATCCCCAGTTCATCGACGGCGTCGACGTGCTGAATACGGGCATGAACAACATGGGCGCCATTTTCCACCCGGCGCTGACCCTGCTCAACATGGGCTGGATCGAAGCTACGCACGGCGATTACCAGTTCTACATCGACGGCGTCACCCCTTCCGTCGCGCGTGTCCTCGAAGTGCTCGACCGTGAGCGCGTGACCGTGGCCTCCGCCCTGGGGATCCGCGCCCGCACCTCGCTGGAGTGGCTGAAGCTGGCCTACGACACCAGCGGCGTGGACCTGCATGAGGCCATCCACAACCAGCCGGGCTATTATGGGATCAAGGCGCCTGCAACCCTCAACCACCGCTATATCTTCGAGGATGTGCCGATGAGCCTTGTGCCGATCGCCTCGCTGGGAAAGCGCTACGGCGTATCTGTGCGCGGCATGGAGAGCATGATCCAGGTGGCGAGCATTATCCACCGCACCGACTACTGGCGTCGCGGCCGCACCGTGGAAAAGCTCGGCCTGGAGCAGTGGAGTGTCAGTGAGCTGACACGCTTTGTGCAGGAGGGAAAGATTGATTGAAACAACACCCCTAGAATAAGGAGAAATTATATGTGTGGAATTGCCGGAGTCTTTCAGGGTCCGTCACAACAGACCGTTCGCGAAATGGTTTTGAACATCTCACATCGCGGACCGGATGGTCAGGGCGTCGAGGACCTGCAAACCGGAACCCTGGGCCACGCCCGTCTCGCCATCCTGGACGTCGAAGGGGGGCACCAGCCCATGGAGTACCAGGATACGTCGATCGTCTTTAACGGCGAGATCTACAACTACAGGTCGTTAAAGCGCAAGCACCTGGCAGGCTTGCATGTCCGCACCCACTCCGATACGGAAGTGCTTTTGCACCTGTATCGAAAATACGGTCCTGAAGCTGTGGAACTGCTGGATGGCATGTTCGCATTCGCCATCCACCGCAAAAGCGATTTTTTCCTGGCCCGGGATCCACTGGGTATCAAGCCTCTATACTACGGGAAAACCCGGGATGGCAGGGGGTTTTATTTTGCCTCCGAGATCAAGGCATTGGTCGGGCATGTGCAGGAGGTCAAGGAGTTCCCGGCAGGTCACTGGTATCACTCAAGGCTTGGCTGGCATAAATACTATCAACTGGAAGAAACGATTCGTCCGTTCGAAGGCGCGGAATCCGACCTCCTGCCCGCCATCAAATCTTCGCTCCGCAGTGCAGTCCATAAACGGCTGCTTGCTGATGTGCCTGTCGGCGTCAGCCTGAGCGGCGGTCTGGATAGCAGTATTGTCACCGCCCTGGCCCGCGAAGAGACCGAGAAACTGCATTCATTCGCCGTCGGCGTGGAAGGAAGCCCCGACCTGGCGGCCGCACGCAAGATGTCCAAATACCTAGGGACGATCCATCACGAGTATGTCTATTCCACCCAGGATATGGTCCGTGCCCTGCCGGATGTTCTGTATTATCTCGAGTCGTTCGACCCGGCCCTTGTGCGCAGCGCGATCCCCAATTACTTTCTGGCAAAGCTGGCTGCTGAATATGTGAAGGTCATGCTGACCGGTGAGGGCGCAGACGAAGTGTATGCGGGCTACGATTACCTGGCGCAGTTCGATGACCCGCTGGATCTGCAGGATGAGATGCTCCACATCACTCAGGCGCTTCACAACACCAACCTGCAGCGCGCCGACCGCATGTCGATGGCCTTTGGCCTGGAAGCACGCGTCCCCTTCCTGGACGTGCAATCGGTCGCGCTGGCGATGGGCATCCCTGCCGACTGGAAACTGCATGGCCAGCGTGTGCCCAAAGCCCTGCTGCGCCAGGCCTTTGCCGGCGACCTACCGGCGGAGATCGCCAATCGTCCCAAGGCTAAGTTCTCGAAAGGCGCCGGATCCTCTGAACTGATCGCCGAGGAGGCCGTCGAGAACATCTCTGACCAGGAATTTGCTTCCGAACGAGAGCGTCTCAGGAGGGATTGGAACTATTACTTGGGAAACAAGGAGGCGCTGTATTATTATCGCCTGCTGCGCGAGTTCTATGACGATCCCTGGATCCTGCCCACCATGGGCCGCAGCCGGAGCCTGTGAGGCTATTCATGGAAACTTTTGACTGGTTTACCTGGGTCATCCTGCCCCTGATCATCTTCCTGACGCGTGTCCTGGATGTGACGCTCGGAACCCTGCGTATCATCTTTATCTCGCGCGGCAGGAAATATCTGGCTCCTTTGCTGGGCTTTATCGAAGTGCTTATCTGGATCACAGTGGTTTCCCAGATCATCGGTGGCGCCAGCAATTTTGCCGCCTACTTCGCCTATGCCGCCGGCTTTGCAGTAGGGAACTACGTGGGCATGTGGATCGAGGAAAGGCTGGCTATTGGCA
>DATAKV010000368.1:0-6276 GCA_036261375.1 Anaerolineales bacterium | reverse complement strand
GCACGGTTCGAGATGAACCCAGTTGCTCAAGGGCGAACGTCTGTTCAGCTGACACCCCTTGGAAGGCTGTTGTATGAAGCTGGCAGTCAGAAACTGGATATAAACAATCCCGCCGCCTGCAGGGTATTCCCGAGCGGGTTCCATGTCTGCTTTGCCTTCCTTGATTTTTACGAAGCCCACGGCGGCCAGGAACTGTTTGGTAATCCCATCTCCTCTTTTGAATTCCACGAAAACTTGATCGTCCAGTACTTTGAGCGGGCGCGGTTCGAGTGGCGCGCCGACCGGCCGGATGGTGAGCGAGTGGTTCTCACGGATCTCGGCCGTCTTTATTTCGACCGTGTTCTGGAGGACCAGGCACAACTGCGGCCCATCCGCCCACTGGATGCGACCATCAATCCCATCCTGTCGCTCCAGGCACGCGCCTTCGTGATCCATGCCATCACCCTGGCGAGCGGCCAGCAGACCGTACACGTGTTTGTGCAAAGCCAGACTCACCAGCCCGTATCGAATGCGAACGGGAAGGCAACGATCCGCTTTCCGGACAACCAGGTTGTGGAATACTTCTTCGGCACAAACTCCCAGGGGCTGGGCAGTTTCACGTTTGATTTTGAAGATCAAATACAGGGGGAACTCGTACAGATCGACATCCTGGTCACGTACCAGGGTCTTGTTTCCAGAACAAGCACCTCCTACCGGATCTGGTATTAAATTTCCCGCAGGTCGAACACCGGGCCTTCCTTGCAGATTAACTTCCAGTCGTCTTCCGTTCTCAGCGCACACACGCCGCATTCAGCGATCCCACCGCATGGCATGGGGGTGTGGATGAGGATCTGCACATCAGACCCGAACGGGCGCCGGACCCGTTCCCCCAACTTCTGCCTCCACTTCGGCAGGTCCTCGCGCTCCAGGTCGACGGCTATATAATCGGCCCACTCGATAATGTCACCCAGAGCCGAGGCCGGCTGGACTTCGACCTCGTCAGGCAGCCCTCCTGCCTCCCAACCGCTGACCAGGACCACCGAGGCGTTCTGTCTTAATGCGGGCTGGATCAATCCGCGCAGCCGCGAGAAAGGCCCATCGAAGGCGACCAGGCCAATCCTGCGGGCTGAAACAGGCAGCGAAAAACCACGGCCCAGCGGGCCGCGCAGATAAAGCGTATCGCCAGGTGTCCATGTGTCGGGCACCGGACCGATAAAACCATTAGGAGCGGAATCCGTATAAAAAATAGGAACAGGCAGGATCATGTCCGAGCCGTCGCTGGCAAGCAGGTATTGGCCCGGGGCCGGGACGAGTTTTTCGGCGCAGGTAAGGTGCCCGTAACGGCATCCATCCTCCATAACCAGCTCCACGACGCGGCCTGTACCTGTGTGCATATCGCTATGCTATCATGGCGGTATAATTCTTTCAACTTATTTCGGAGGAACCATGAACATTGCTGACTTAATCAAGACACTGGCTGGCTTTGCATGGCTGGGAGTCGTGGGGATCGGCATGCTGATCCTGATTCGCGCCGGCCGCAAGCAAAACACAAAGGGGCTCAGCTCACTGGTTATCGGTTTGATCGTAGCTGCGGTCGTATTTACTATCGTTGGAGCGGGCCTGGTGTTTATCGAGCCGACCGAAACCGGCGTGGTCGTCACGATCCTGGCGGAGGGCGGCATGAGGCCCGAACCGCTTCGACCAGGCCTGCACTGGATCGCACCTTTTGTGGAGAGGGTCGAGCTGTATCCTACATCGATCCAGACGTTTACGATGGCGCGTACGGTAAGCGAAGGGGAGACCGAGGGATTGATCACGGTCGAAGCGCGTACATCCGATGGCCAGCGTATCTTTGTCGACTCTTCGGTCATATATCAAATCGAGCCGTCCGTCGTGACGACGATTCATAAGGAATGGCAGAATCGCTATCAGGAGGATCTGATCACCCCGCAGGTCCGCGGCATCATCCGTGATTCCGTTTCGCAATATCGTGTGGAGGAAGTGCTAAGCTCGAAGCGCTTCGAAATGGCCGATCAGATCACCCGGGAATTGACCCAGGTCATGAGCGACAACGGCTTGACACTGATCGACTTCGTCATGCGTGACATCACGTTCACCGAAGAGTATGCGCAATCCATCGAACAAAAGCAGATCGCGGAACAGCAGGCCCTGCAGGCTGCCTTTGTTGTGGAGTCAAAGAAACAGGAAGCAGAACAGGCCCGCCAGATCGCCCAGGGCCAGGCGGATGCGGCTGTGATCGCATCCAGGGGCGCTGCTGAGGCCCGCCTGATCGAGGCAGAGGCAGAAGCCGAAGCTCTTGAGCTGATCGCCGCCGCACTGGAGGACAATCCCCAGCTCATTGAATATCAATATGTCCTCAAGCTTGCACCCGGCGTACAGACGATCTTCGTTCCCAGCGGAAACCAGTTCATCCTGCCGCTGCCCCAGAACTCTACCGAGACGGTTTCCCCAACCGTGACACCATAAGATCGTTCAAGTTGTATCAAGGACCGGTGACCCAAATTGCGGGTCGCTGGTCTATTTTTCAGGAGGTTGACTTGGCAATCCCCAGGTCCGGACGTGAGATCCGCCTGACAACCCTGTCTGCCTGCGCAGGTTGAGCGTCCAAATTAAGCGCTGAGGCGCTGGCGCAGGTTCTGCGTCCCGTTCAGGAGGTGTTCGACGCTGACTCCTTCCCGGACCTTTTGGTCGGTCTGCGGGAGCCTGATGACGCGGCTGTCTGGCGGCTGGATGAAGAGCGCGCCATCGTGGTCACGACCGATTTTTTCACGCCCGTCGTGGACGATGCCTACGATTACGGTGCCATCGCTGCCGCCAACAGTCTGTCGGACGTTTACGCAATGGGAGGGCAGCCCTTCCTGGCGCTGAATGTGGCGGCCCTGCCGGACGATCTGCCGGAGGAAGTGTCGCGTGAGATCATCCGCGGCGGCGCGGAAAAAGCGCGCGAAGCGGGAGTGGTGATCGCCGGCGGGCACACGGTCAAGGACAAGGAGCCAAAGTACGGACTCGTCGTCATCGGGTTCGTCGATCCGCGTAAGATGTTGAGCAAAGGCGGTCTGCGGATCGGCGATGCGCTCGTGCTGACCAAGCCGCTCGGCTTCGGCGTAACTACCACGGCGCTGAAACAGGAAAAAGCCGCGCCACAGGATGTGCTCGAAGCAGTGGGCTGGATGAAGCGTTTGAATAAAACGGCGGGCCAGCTCGCTTCCAAATTCGACCTGCGCGCAGGCACCGATATCACCGGTTACAGCCTGCTTGGCCATGCCATGGAAATGGCAGACGCATCCGGTGTATCCCTGGTCTTTGAATTTGCTGATATCCCTTTTCTCAGCGGGGCACGCAGGTACGCCGAACAATGGATCTTCCCGGGCGGAGCGGCCGACAACCGGAACCATTTTGAGTCGCATGTTCAGTTTGCGGAGTCGATCGACAAGCCAAACCAGATGCTTTTATTCGACCCGCAGACCAGCGGGGGGTTACTACTGGGTGTGCCACCGGCCCAGTTGGAAGCTTTCCTGGCGCGCTCGGAGGAACTTGGACAGCCTGCCTGGGTGGTGGGTCGCGTCAATGCGGGCAACGACATTGAAGTTCGCTGAAGATGAGCCATAACCATAGTAAAATAGGGGAAAGAGATAAATCTCCCTACAGGTATCATGTCAGACGATATACCCCTAGAAACCGAAATACGTATTTCATCCAGACTGCACGTTGCTGAATCCCTGTTCGAAATAAGTAGAACATCACAACCCGCACCTAAGCCTTCCTGCCATCACAGCACGACAACTTGTACCAGCACTCTGCCAGAAACATCCAGTGATCCAGAAGCATATCAGGTTGGTCAGATCCACCTACATGCTTTTGGGTCTTTCGTTTTAAGAGCAGCAGTTTGATCCGGGAAACTACATTAACTGGCGGGTTCAAAATTCCGCCAGGAAGGAAACCATGAGTTATTGGAATGAAATTGCCTTCATTGTCCTGCTTACCCTGTTCAATGGATTGTTATCCATGTCAGAGGCAGCAATGGTGGCCTCGCGCAAAGCGCGGCTTCAACAGCTAGCGAATGAGGGCGATAAGGCATCTCGTACCGTATTGGATCTTCTGGAAGATCCCAATGTCTTTTTATCCACCGTCCAGATCGGGATTACACTGGTCGGTGTTCTGGCCGGCGCGGTTGGTGGAGCGACCCTGTCAGAAGCACTGGCTGTCAGCCTGGCCTCGATCCCGCGTCTGGCGCCTTATAGTGAGTCACTTGCCATCGTTATCGTTGTCATGGGTATCACCGCGGTCACCATCTGGCTGGGTGAGCTTGTGCCCAAGCGACTGGCGCTCCACAGCCCTGAACGGATCGCGCGCGCTGTGGCTGGACCGATGCTGATTGTCTCCAAGCTGTTTTTACCGCTTGTCAAACTGCTGGGTGTTGCGACCAACCTCGTTCTGCGCCTCCTGGGGGTCAAGCCTTCTTCCGAGCCACTCATTACAGAAGAGGAGCTGCAGGTCCTCATCGATCAGGGGACCCAGGCCGGTATTTTCGAAGAGTCTGAGCAGGATATGGTGGAGGGGGTCTTCAGCCTGGGTGAACGGCGTGTCTATTCACTGATGACGCCGCGCACCGAGATCGTCTGGCTGGATATCGAGGATACGATCGAGGAGATCCGCTTCAAGATCTCGGAGAACGAATATTCACGCTTCCCGGTCCGCCAGGATACCCTAGACGTGATCCTGGGAATTGCCAAGGCCCGCGACATGCTGGTTGCCAGCCTGAGCGAGGGGCCGATCAGGCTCAAGCAGTTATTGAAACCCGCCTTCTACATTCCGGAAACCATGTCAGCCGCACGCGCCCTGGAGATCTTCAAGGAAAAAGGGACAGAGATGCTTCTTGTCATCGACGAGTTTGGCGGCTTGCAGGGATTGCTGACCGTCCACGATATCATCGAGGAGATCGTCGGCGAGATCGAGCTGGAGGAGCCGCAGGCTACCCAGAGACAGGATGGTTCCTGGCTGCTGGACGGCATGCTCGAAGTGGACGAATTCAAGGAGATCTTCAAACTGCCAACCCTGCCGCACGAGGATGAATACGAAACCCTGAGCGGCTTTGTCATGCTGTCGCTCGGGCGCGTCCCTCAGACGGCGGACCTGTTCGAATGGCATGATCTGCGCTTCGAAGTCATCGACATGGACGGCCGACGGGTGGATAAGGTACTTGTCACGACACTGCCTCAGAAGCCGCTGACCGTCGAGCCACGCGAGAGCAAGCAGTAAACCGGGACCCGTCTATGGCTCGCAATTTTCTTCGAGCGGTCATCTTCGACCTGGGTGGGACTCTGATGTATGAGCGCCATACCTGGCATGAGATCATGTCGCAGGGCGATGAAGCCCTCACCCGCTTCCTGATCGACCAGGGCATGGAACTGAACCTGTCGACGTTTCCTGTCGAGTTCCGGCGCAGGCTCGCCGATTACTTCTCCCAACGCGAACAGGACCTGCTCGAGACTTCCTATACCTTTGTCCTGATCGAGCTCCTGAAGGATAAAGGGTACGCAAACCTGCCGGATGACGTCATCCGCAGGGCGCTGGACAGCCTGTTTTCCATCACGCAGACCAACTGGGTTCTCGAAGAGGATGCCATCCCCACCCTGAAAAAACTGGAGAAGAATGGCTACCGGATGGGGTTGATCTCCAACGCCGGGGATGACCAGGATGTCCAACAGCTTGTGCGCCGGTTCGAGATCGCGCCCTATTTTGATTTTATTCTGACATCCGCCGCCTGCAGTTACAGGAAGCCGCACCCGCGAATTTTCGAGCTCGCCATTGCCAACTGGTACTTCCTGCCCTCGGAAACGGTCATGGTGGGTGACAACCTGGATGCGGATATCCGCGGTGCGAAGAACGCCGGGTTGTACGCCGTCTGGATCAGCCGCCGCGCCGGCTCTTCGAGCGAGGATCAGCCCCGGGTCCAGCCGGACGCGACTGTGTCGACCCTGGCGGAACTTCCTGCCCTGTTGGACCTTCTCCAGGTAAAATAATAAAATTCCAGCTCGTTACGGACCTCATCGATGAATCAAAATAAATCAGTCGCGGCCTACCTGGCGCTGGGCGTTGGCATTCTATCCCTTAGTTTCTCAGCCATGTTCGTCCGTTGGGCAGACGCCCCCGGGCCGATGACCGCCTTTTATCGCCTGTTCTTTTCCCTATTTTTACTACTGCCCTTTTTCCTGCCCCGAATCCGGACGAACCAGGCCATACGGTCCAGGCGGGTCATTTTTCCCCTCCTGGCAG
>DATAKV010000367.1:0-6462 GCA_036261375.1 Anaerolineales bacterium | reverse complement strand
GATGTTACGCTCCAGCCGCCATCCTCGGCAGCAGTGGCCGAGTAGGATATCGGGGATTTTGGCTCTCATCCGGTCTAAGCTGGATTTTAAGGTGGGTCTGATATAATGGCGCTTCATCCCCGGTTCTGACGCTTCTAAGCGAATTTGTCCATCCAAATCAAGGGCATTTTAGCCAGGGATTGTCTTTAGGGCAGGGCGTTCCTGCCCAACCTTCCGTTTGCAGCCTTCCAACTCCATATTTTTACCCCCCTTTACCCTATTTTGAGAGGTTAATGTATGTCTTTCTTTCCCACAGCCCCCAAACGTCCCCACACAATCACCCAGCACGGCGAAACTCGCATAGACAACTATTACTGGATGCGCGATCGCCAGGATCCCGATGTCCTAAAATACCTACGCGCAGAAAGTGACTATCTCGAGGAGGTGATGGGCCACACCAGGCCCCTCCAGGACATGCTCTACGCCGAGATGAAGAGCCGCATGCTCGAAACGGATTCCACCGTCCCGGAGAAGCGAGGCGACTACTTTTACTACACCCGTGAAGAGACCGGTTTTCAATATCCCATCTTCTGCCGTAAAAAAGGATCGCTCGAAAGCCCCGAAGAGATCCTGCTCGATCAGAACCAGCTGGCCGAAGGCAAACCGTTCTGCAGTGTCGGAGCGTTCACCGTCAGCCCGGACGGGAACAAGCTTGCCTACTCACTGGATGTAGAAGGAACCGAGGTCTACACGGTTTACGTCAAGGATCTGACGAACGGAATGATCTATCCTGAATCGATCGGCAACACCTACAGCAGTGTCTATTTCCATACCGGGATCGAGTGGGCAAACGACAGCCAGACCCTGTACTACCTCACTCTCGATACCGCCCAGCGGCCTGACAAACTTTGGCGGCACCGCCTCGGCAGCGACCCGTCTCAGGATGAGCTGGTCCTGCATGAGCAGGACGAAGCCTACTTCCTGTTCATCACCAAAACGCGTGACGGCGCCTATATCCTGACCCACCACCATGCGACGAAAACCACTGAAATGTGCTTTATCTCTGCCAACCAGCCGGATGGCGAGCTGAGAGTTCTCTCCCAGCGGCAGGAGGGAGTTGAGTATCATGCAGCACATCACGAAGGGGATTTTTTTATTGTCACCAACCATGAGGCCCGGAATTTCCGGTTGATGAAAGCCCGCGTCGATGCCTCATCGATCGAACACTGGCAGGAGGTCATCCCCCACCGTGAGGAGGTCCTGCTCGAATACGTCGAGACATTCAAGGAATACATTGTGCTCTATGAGCGCCGCGAGGGGCTGCGCCAGATCCGTATCAGCGCCACGAACGCGCTGGAGGAGGTCCGCTATGTGCAGTTCCCCGAACCGGCCTACTGCGTGGATCATGAATCGAACCCGGAATACGACACCCGGATCCTGCGCTTCACCTATTCGTCTCTCATTTCGCCACATTCCGTCATCGACTATCACATGGACACCGGCGAATGGCAGCTGGTCAAACAGGATGGGATCCCCAGCGGGTATGACATGTCTCAGTACGTTTCCGAACGGATCTATGCCACCACTGCGGATGACAAAGCAGTGCCGATCTCGCTCGTCTACAAACGGGACCTGGTCCGTAATGGAAATAACCCCACGCTCCTCTACGGATATGGGGCCTATGGCTCGGTCATCGATGCAGACTTCAATTTCCGGCTCTTCTCGCTCCTCGACCGGGGATTCGTGTTCGCTATCGGACACGTGCGCGGCGGCTCGGACCTCGGGCGTGCCTGGTATGAAGATGGCCGGCTGTTCAATAAGAAGAACTCGTTCGACGATTTTATTGCCTGCGCCGAGCACCTCATCCGCGAAGGTTTTACCTCCAAGGGGAAGCTCGCCATTACCGGCGGCTCGGCCGGCGGATTGCTGGTTAGCGCTTGCTTGACCATGCGCCCCGACCTGTTCAAGGCTGTCATCGCCAAGGTCGCCTTTGTGGACGTTGTCAGTACCATGAGCGACCCGACCATCCCCCTGACCGCCCTTGAATACGATGAATGGGGCAACCCGGATGATGTTGAATTCTTTAAGTACATGATGTCCTATTCTCCCTACGATAACATCCGCGCTACAGACTACCCACACATGCTGATCACCACCGGGCTGAACGACCCGCGCGTCGCCTATTGGGAACCGGCCAAGTTCGCCGCCAAACTGCGCGAGCTGAAAACGGACAGTAACATGCTGCTCCTGCAGACAAACTATTCCGCCGGTCATGCCGGCGCCAGCGGCCGCTACGATTTTTTGAAGGAAGTGGCCATCGATTACGCCTTTCTCATCGACCGCCTGTGCGGACAGGTCCTGAATCCACTTGAATTGCAGGAGGCAGCAGGTATAATTCGCCAAGATTTATCCGTTGTCGTTCAGGAGAGATAAGATGGACCGTTATCTGGTCGAATCCCCGCACGAAGCCGGTGACTGCGACGCGATCATCAAGGAGATCCACGCCGCCGGGTACCTCCATCACTTCGAATGGGGCTGCCACGACGGAGCCCACTGCGGGTGGGCGATCATCGAAACGGACAACCGTGAACACGCCAAACAGATCGTCCCCTGGCGGATCCGTGACAAGGCCCGCATTGTAAAGCTGGAAACCTTTGGTACCGCCAACAAGACCCACCAGGAAAAGAGTTAACCAAAAGCCGCACTGTGTTACGGGCAGTGCGGCTTTTTTATAAGGCGTGTCTTCGCGCAGGACGGAAGAGACGGTCCGCCCCATGCTCGCATTCGTTAATGATCGGCTGCTCCTGTAGATGCTGCGCGACAGTCTGACCTATATTTTGAGGAGAACCCATGTCATCCTTCCCAGTTGCCCCCAGGCAGCCCAAAGAGATCACCCAGCATGGCCAGACCCGGATCGATCCCTATTTCTGGATGCGCTACCGCGAAGATCCCGAAGTGCTCAAGTATCTGCATGCCGAGCAGGATTATCTGGAGGAAGTCATGCAGCACACCAAGCCGCTGCAGGACCAGCTCTTCCAGGAGATGAAAGGCCGCATCAAGGAGGACGACTCCACCCCGCCCGAGAAGGATGGCGACCATGTCTACTACATCCGCTACGAAGCCGGGAAGCAGTATCCCTTTTACTGCCGAAGGAAGACTGCAGCGGAGGCGCCGGAGGAGATCCTGCTGGACCAGAACCTCCTGGCCGGGGATAACAACTTCTGCCGCGTCGGCTCCTTCACCATCAGCCCGGATGCGACCAAGCTGGCCTATTCCATCGACCCGGATGGGACCGAGATCTGTACGATCTACGTCAAGGACCTGGTCCACGATGTGGTTTTGCCCGACACCATCACGAACACCTATGGGGATGTCTACAGCCACACAGGCGTGGAATGGGCTTGCGATGGCCTGAGCTTCTTTTACATCACGCGCGATGCCGCCCTGCGGCCTTATCGCATCTACCGCCACATTCTTGGAACGGACCCTGCAACCGACACACTGCTCCTCGAGGAACCAGATGAGACCTACTTCCTCTGGATGTCTCAGAGCCGCAGCAAAGCCTATATCTTCGCTCATCTGCATTCCACTACGACCGACGAGTGGATGGTCCTGCCCAACGACGGCAAGACATTCGAGTTCACGTCCTTCCAGCCGCGCACCAGGGGCATCGAATACCAGGTCGAGCACGCCGGTGACCACTTCTTCATCATCACGAATAAGGACGCCCAGAACTTCAAGCTCATGCGCACCCCGGTCCATGCCACCAGGCGGGAAAATTGGCAGGAGGTCCTGCCCCACCGCTCCGACACCCTGCTTTCCGGGATGGACGCCTTCGAAGACTTCCTCGTCCTCTACGAGCGCAGAGGCGGCTACCGCCAGATGCGCATCTCCGCCACGGACGGTCTGACCTCCGCCTGGAATATGGAATTCCCGGAACCGGTCTACACCTTCATGCCCATGCGCAATCCCGAATACAAGACCGACCTTCTGCGCTTTACCTATACCTCGCTGGTCACTCCCAATTCCGTGATCGATTACAACGTCCGGGAAAAGACCTGGACCGTGGTCAAACAGGACGAGATCCCCAGCGGCTACGATGCCAGCCAGTATGTCTCGGAGCGCGCCTACGCCACGGCCTCGGACGGGACGCAGATCCCCATGTCCTTGGTGTACAAAAAAGGACTGGAGAAGAACGGCGACAATCCAACCCTGCTTTATGGGTATGGTTCTTACGGGTACAGCATCGATCCGGGCTTTAACACCAACCGCATCAGCCTTCTGGACCGCGGCTTTGTCTTCGCCATCGGACACATCCGCGGCGGCTCTGAAATGGGACGCGCCTGGTACGAGAACGGCAAGATGAAGCACAAGCGCAACACGTTCACCGACTTCATCGCCTGCGCCGAACACCTGATCAAAGAAAACTTCACCCGGACGGAAAAGCTCGCCATCATGGGCGGCTCCGCCGGCGGACTGCTGGTGGGTGCCTGCCT
Organism: Anaerolineales bacterium; assembly: GCA_036261375.1. GTDB lineage: Bacteria > Chloroflexota > Anaerolineae > Anaerolineales > Villigracilaceae > Defluviilinea. The sequence goes on along the minus strand of DATAKV010000367.1, from coordinate 1,987 downwards.
GACCCTGCGGCCTGACCTGTTCGGCGCGGTCGTGGCCCAGGTCCCGTTTGTAGACGTGATCAATACCATGAGCGACCCGTCCATCCCGCTGACCACGCTCGAATACGACCAGTGGGGCAATCCCGACGATAAGGAGTATTTCGAGTACATGATGTCCTACTCCCCCTACGACAACATTCGCCCCGGGGATTATCCCCACATCCTGGTCACCACCGGACTGAATGATCCGCGCGTCGCCTACTGGGAACCGGCCAAATTCACCGCCAGACTCAGAGAGCTCAAAACCGACGACAACACGCTGATCCTGCGCACCAACTTCGAAGCGGGTCACGCCGGCGCCAGCGGGCGTTATGATTTCCTCAAGGAAGTCGCCTTCGACTATGCCTTCCTGATCGACAAAATCGGGAATTAATCGCTTTTAGCGGCCGGAAGCAGAGCAGCGCCTGTTTATGGCGCTGTTCTGCTTGCAGGGGGCAGCATACTACTTCCGTTCGATCTCCACATTCCCTGACGGGCTCTTCCATAATTTCTCCACAGTGGGTTGGTATTCTTGTGAAAAGATTGATCAGGAGAAAACACCCATGAAAGCTATTGTCCATGAGTCTTATGGCCCGCCCCATGTATTGAAAATCGTAGACATTGAAAAGCCGGCTGTCCCGGAGGATGGCGTGCTGGTGCGAGTGCACGCCTCCTCCGTGAACATCGCGGAGTGGTATGGAATGACAGGTCTGTTCCTGGCCCGCATCGGCGGCGGACTTGTCCGGCCAAAGGACGTTCGATTGGGCGCTGATTTTGCAGGTGTGGTCGAGGCGGTTGGCAACAGCGTCTCGGATTTCAAGCCCGGCGATGAAGTCTTTGGTGGAAGGCACGGAGCGTTTGCCGAGTATGTGACCGCGAGTGAAGCGATCGCGCTGAAGCCATCCAACATCACATTCGAAGAAGCCGCCTCGGTCCCGATCGCGGGGATCACCGCCCTTCAGGGTCTTCGAGACCATGGGAAGATCCAGCCGGGACAAAAGGTCCTGATCAACGGCGCGTCCGGAGGCGTTGGCACGTTTGCCGTCCAGATCGCCAAAGCATTTGGAGCCGAGGTGACTGCCGTGTGCAGCACAAGGAACGTCGAATGTGCCCACTGGCTGGGAGCCGATCATGTCGTGGATTACACCCGGGAGGATTTCACTCGCAGCGGTCAGTGCTATGACCTGTTGTTCGATGTCGCCGGGAGCCGGTCCTGGCCTGAGTACCGGCGCGTGCTCAAGCCGGATGCAAGGGTTGTCCTCGTTGGGGGGCCAAGGACTCCGCTGATCGGGCCGCTCAGTCACATTATCAAGATCCATCTCACCTCACTCGGTTCCGGCCGGAAGGTGGTTTTCTTCGTTGCCAAATTCATACGAGAGGACTTTATCGCCTTGAAAGAGCTGATGGAAGCCGGCAAGATCAAACCCTTCGTAGAGCGAGTCTATCCGATGACACAGATCGCAGAGGCCATGCATTATCTGGGAACCGGCCACGCCAAAGGGAAGATCGTTGTGACAATGGCTAAAGAAATGGAGAAAATCAAATGACGAGTCAGACGGCTACAGGTTCCCCACGGGCCTATGCGCGGGCTGCCGGCCTCCTGTACCTGATGGTGATTGTCGCCGGAATCACCGCCCAGATCGGCATTGCTGGCAATATTATTGTAGAAGGGGATGCCGCGGCAACCGCAGACCGCATGTTGGTAAAGAGGGACTTGTATCAGCTGGGGTTCACGATCTACCTCATCGAAATGACATGCCAGATTGCCATGACCGTCCTCTTCTATATACTGCTTAGACCGGTGAACCGAAACATCGCTTTGCTTGCGCTGGTCTTCGAATTGGTTGGCTGTACCATCAAGACGCTGAGTCGCCTCTTCTACATTGCCCCCCTGCTCGTTCTGGGAGATTTCCCCTACCTGGATGTAGTCAGCGCCCCACAGTTGCAGGCAGTAGCGCTTCTGCTGCTT
>DATAKV010000366.1:0-8912 GCA_036261375.1 Anaerolineales bacterium | reverse complement strand
TCCGTCATCGGGGCGCGGACCGAGCGTTATCCCGACCTCTTCGATATCTGCTGCGCCATCACCGGCCGCGCGCCTGCCATCGGCCTGCACCTGAGCGAGAACCGGGCCGGACAGCTGCTCTTCCGCCTGGTCGATATCCCTGATTCCCTGCAGCGCCGCGATGATTTTTATCCCGTGCTGGGAAACTTCGTCGGCAAGGCCTCGCTCGATAAGATCCCCGTCATCGATGGAATATCCGTCAAGCCGGATGACGACCAGCTCAAGGCGCTGGGTGCGGCGATGGCCTCCTCCGGGGGTGTGGCGCTCTTTCACATGGTTGGGGGTACACCGGAAGCACCTACGCTGGAGCAGGCCTTTCATGGAAAATCTCCCCTGGAGACCCTGGATGTCACGATGGAGACGCTGCGGAAGTCGAGGACAGAGCTTACCCACACCGACGGCGACCGGCTGCACATGGTGGTTCTGGGCAGCCCTCATTTTTCACTGGCCGAGTACCGGCATCTCGCACCGCTTCTCCAGGGAAAACGAAAGCACCCGGATGTAAAATTCCTGGTGACATCCAGCCGCGCCATGACCCAGCTGGCCGAAAGGGCCGGATTGCTGGACCCCATCCTGGAATTCGGCGCCCAGATCACGGTGGACACTTGCATCCTGACCACGCCGATGCTTCCGGAAGAGATCCATTACCTAATGACCAATTCTGCAAAATTCGCCTATTACTCTCCGGGCCTGCTGGGGAAGAAAATCACGTTCGGCAGCCTGGAGGATTGTGTGCAATCAGCCATCTCAGGCAGGATCGTCCGGGACGAGTCGCCATGGATGGGATAACCCTGCAGGGCAAAGTCGTCATTCCCGGTGAGGCGCGGGGAGAGGCCCTGGTCAGCCGCGAGCCGCTCTCGTTCTGGGGCGGTTATGACTGGAAGACCGGCGAGATTATCGATCGCCGCCACGAGCTTTCCGGCTCCATCGCCTCAGGCAGGATCCTGGCCATTCCCTTCACCCGAGGCTCCTCTACGACCACCGCCGTCCTGCTCGAAGCGATCCGTGCGGGGACGGCGCCTGCGGCAATCATTACGACCGATGTCGATTTCTTTTTTGCGCTGGCCTCCGTCGTGGCGGATGAACTTTATGCATCCCCGCTGCCTCTTGTTGCCTTGAAGCTGTTGGATTTCGAGAAGATTCGATCGGGTGATGAGATCCACATCCGAGCGTTCGGTGAATTGACCGTCCGTAGAAATGGACGGCTCCCATGACGCCGGCCTTAAGTGCACGAACCCGGCAGTTGGTGGACTCGTTATTCGATCCCATCGATGTCGATGAAGCCTGTTTTTGGCTTGAGGAAGAGTGCGGGAACAACCTGCCCTTCTGCAGTGACTCCGACGAGAACCATATGGAGCGGATCCGCTTTGCGGCGCTCAAGCTCAGCAAGGGTAATCCTCACAAGTTATTACGCGCCATCGAGGAAGCCCGCACGGACTGGCGTGACCTGCTTCTCGCCGCCGGCTTCGGAACCGATGAAAACGCCCATGATGCCTGGGCAAAGGAAGTTCTGCAAAAAACATGAAACTCCCTTCCCACACCTATCTGGATGAACGGAATATTCCCTACCAAGCAAAAAGCTTCCCGCCTGAGACCGAAAAAGGCGCGGCGAATGTCGCCCATGCGCTGGGATTCTCGGAACTCCAGGCGGTGAAGACATTGATCTTCCAGGTGGATACGGGTGAACGGGTCCTGGTCATGCTCGGCGGCGACCAGAATGCCATTTCGGGGAACCTCAAGAAAGCGATCGGCTCACGCAATATCAGGATGGCAGATGCGGATATCGTCAAGGAAACAACGGGCTATGCCATTGGCTCCATCCCGGCCTTTGGCTGGCAGCCAACAGGATTTCGTTCCTTCCTGGAAGCAAGCCTTATGGATGCGCCTGTCCTTGGCACAGGCGCCGGGCAATGGGGAGAAGAGATCATGATCAAGCCGGAAGATCTCGTCCGGGCCAGCCGTGCAATTGTTGTGAACTTAACCGATCGAGATCGACCCGTCTTCCCTGGAGCGGACAAGGCATGATCCATATCACGACCTTTGAGCCAGCCTTTGCGAACTCGCTTCCCCAGACTCTCAATCTGCTCACCGCCGCGAACCTGGTGGTCCACCCGAGCGTTTCACGGGTCGTCCTGCACGGTTCGCGGGGCCCGGCAGGAGGCTATTGTCTCGATTCAGACATCGACCTGAGTCTGATCGTCGACCTACCTCAGAGAGATAACTTCGAGCTCGAGCTAAACCCTATAGTCTTAACCACCCTCGATCACTGGCGGGCAGCCGTTGAAATCGACCTGGCGGTGATCTTCGATATCAAAAACTGTGAATTGAGATGCTTCGACCAGACCACCTGGCAGGAACGGGTCTGCCGGCTGGGCGGTGTAGACTGCTTTGGCCTGTATAAGATCCAGAAGGGGTTCCAGGGAATTGTGACCGAAGCCGGTATACGGGTGGAGTTGATGTATCCATGTATAACGATCTGGCAGCGGTAGACTGATCAACACAGGAGAGCGTATGCCGAAATCCCCTGAGAATTCCGTTCATCCAAAAACCCGCAAGGAGTGGCGAGCCTGGCTCGAGAAGAACCATACCCGTCAGCAGGGTATATGGCTCATCACGTACAAGAAAGCAACCGGCAAGTCTCGGATCGATTATGGAGAAGCAGTCGAGGATGCGCTGTGTTTTGGCTGGGTGGATAGTAAAGGCAATAAACTGGACGATGAGCGATCGATGCTTTGGATGGCGCCGCGCAAACGAGGTTCAAAATGGTCAAAGCTGAACAAGGAACGCGTCGAAAAACTAACAAGGGCGGGCCTGATGGCACCCGCCGGACGGGCAAAAGTAGAAGCGGCAAAACTGGATGGCACCTGGTTCGCATTGGACGCAGTCGAAGAACTGGAGATCCCAACCGACCTGGAAGCTGCTCTGGACGAAAACCCGCCTGCGAAGGGATTCTTTGATGCGTTTCCGCGTTCTGCCAAGCGGGGGATATTGGAATGGATCCTCAACGCGAAAAGACCTGAAACCCGGGCCAAACGGATCGCCGAGACCGTCAAACTGGCGGCTAAAAATATTCGCGCCAACCAGTGGCACCCCAAAAAGGAGCAGACATGAGCAACGGATTTGAAGAGATCCTTGAGACCGCCAACCCTCCGGCCCGCGAGCTGGCAAGAGAGGCGCGCAGCCTGATACAAAGTATTTACCCGGCAGTTGTGGAGGTCCCCTGGCCCAAACAGCGGGTGATCGGCTATGGGGTCGGACCCAGGAAGATGTCGGAGCATTTCTGCTATATTTCGGTCAGCCGGGACCACATCAATATCGGTTTTATGTATGGCGCCGAGCTGCCTGACCCTGAAAAATTGCCGGGAGGCACGGGGAAGCTGCTCCGACATGTGCGCATTACAGACACGAAGCAATTATCCGATCCGGCACTACGTGAGCTGCTCAACGTAGCCAGCAAACACCGGATGCCAGCGAAAGCACCGAGGCGGACCATGAAATAACGATTTTTTTAGCGTAAATCAAGCAGTGCCGGGATGAATAATATCCCGGCACTGCTTTGCCTTAGATAACAAATTAATCTATATAGGATCGATCACGATACGGATGGCGGTCCGTACATTATCGCCAACGCTCACATCCACAAATTGCGGAATGCAGGAGACGGTGATCCCATCCCCCTTCAGATATCCGGAGGCGAGGGCCAGTGCTTTCATGGCCTGGTTGACCGCACCGGCGCCGATGGCCTGGACTTCCGCGTGTTTGTGCTCACGGATCACCCCGGCGATGGCACCAGCAACGGCAGAAGTCCGTGAGTTTGCCGACACTTTGATCATGTTCATCTTCTCTCGACTCCTTGTGGGTAACGTTTTATATAGTACGAAAAAATTTTATCGATTATTCCGGTGTATTACAAGCAATAAAGATTAAATTTGGTTAATAAGTCGCCGGATATATTACCAAATACTTAACACTCCCTGCGGACAGGTAACAATTCATATCGTATTAAACATCAGAGAATAAAATAAACAGCATGACCAAATAAACCGACTGGAGGTCAGGATGATCACTTTTTCGAAACCCTCAGATGACGAGCTTCGCAAGCGCTTGTCCCCACTGCAGTACGAAGTCACGCAGCGCGAAGGCACCGAGCGCCCATACTCGAACGAATACTGGAATAACAAGCATGCAGGGATCTATGTGGATGTGGTGTCCGGTGAGCCGCTGTTCAGCTCATTGGACAAATATGACTCGGGCACCGGCTGGCCCAGCTTTACCAGGCCGTTGGAGCCGGATAACATCGCCACCCATACCGACTTCAAACTGTTCATGGCGCGCACGGAGGTCCGCTCGAAGCACGCCGACTCCCACCTGGGGCATGTCTTCGACGACGGTCCCGCACCGACCGGCCTGCGCTACTGCATGAACTCGGCCGCCATGCGCTTCATCCCTGTCGAAAAGCTGGAGGAGGAAGGGTACGGACAGTACCTGTCTCTTTTTGAGAAATAAGTCCGCTCCTCGCACAGTCGATCATTGCTCCCATTTGTAGAACAGTCCGCCGAGAGTGGCGGACTGTTCTATATTCAAGAAGATCAGGCTTTTGCCGGAGGATATTCATCATGCAAACCCGCTCGACCGGCATTACCGTGAATACAGCTTGTTCAACTCCCACAGTCTGCCGGCCAGCGAATCGCTCAGGTCCGCTTCGCTCATCCGCCATTCCCAATTACCTCCCAGGCGGCTGGGAAAGTTCATGCGCGCCTCCCCGCCCAGGTCCAGCAGGTCCTGCATCGGCGCCAGGGCATAGGCTGCGACAGACGACCAAACACTGCGGACCATCCTCCAGGCAATGTCGCTGCCATCCGTGCCGAGGTAGCGGCGGGCAAGATCGCGTTCTTTTTCTGGCGCGGTATCATACCAGCCGCGCACGGTGTCGTTATCGTGCGTCCCCGTATAGGCGACACAGTTTTTCGGATAATGGTGCGGCAGGAACGGGTTGGCAGGGTCGTCAAAGCCGAATTGCAGGATCTTCATCCCGGGCAAATGGAAGCTGTCGCGCAGCTCGACCACGTCCGGGGTGATGACGCCGAGATCCTCGGCGATGATCGGCATGATTTCCCCTTCATTCTCGGTCAACGCCGGGTAAAGGGTCTTGAAAAAATCCTTGCCCGGGCCGGTCATCCACTGTCCCGTTTCTGCGGTGGGGCTGCCAAAGGGAATCTCATAGTATCCTGCAAACCCGCGGAAGTGATCGAGCCGGACGATATCTACCAGGTCCAGGACGGATCGGAACCGCTCGATCCACCACTGATACCCTGTCTTTTTGTGCGCGCTCCATTTGTAGAGGGGATTTCCCCACAACTGGCCCGTCGCCGAGAAATAATCCGGCGGAACCCCTGCTACCACAGTTGGCAGACCGTTCTCGTCCAGAAAGAACAGCTTGGGATTTGCCCATGCATCCGCGCTGTCATAAGCAATAAAGATCGGGATATCGCCGATAATGGTGATTCCCTTGTCATGAGCATAGTCACGGAGTTTGTACCACTGCCTGAAGAACAGGAACTGGTAGAAAGAGTGGCGGATAATGGCATTGGCATACTCGGCACGCGCCTTGTCTATGGCGGTTTTTTTGCGCTTTCGAATAGCCTCATCCCAGTCGCTCCAGGGGCCGCCTCCGTTGGCTTCCTTGATCGACATGAACAGGACGTAATCATCCAGCCACGAGGCATTCTCCGTTCGGAACGCTTCGAATTCAGAGCGGTACTCCTGCGGGGTGGAAGGCAGCCGCGAGAATGCTTTTTCGAGCAAGTACAACTTCCACGGGATCAGCTGCCCGTAATCCACGCGTGACTCGGACAATTCCGGCATGCTGGCAAAGTCGTCCTCTGCCAGCAATCCGTCCTCGATCAGGGCATCGAAGCTAATCAGATAGGGATTGCCTGCAAACGCCGAAAAACACTGGTAGGGCGAATCCCCGTACCCGGTGGGCCCCAGCGGAAGAACCTGCCAGAGCGAACAGCCTGTGGAGGCAAGCCAGTCCACAAAGCGAAAGGCCTCTGGTCCCAGATCGCCGATGCCATAACGCCCGGGCAGGCTGGTGGGATGGAGCAGTACACCTCCGGAGCGTTTAAAGTTCATTGGCCAGCCTCCGGGTCTGGATGAATTGGCCGGCTCGGATGGTTTTTTCTTCATAATCCTCGATGGCGACATCCGTGCCTACTCCTGCGTTGGGCTCAATGACAGATCCCTCGGGAACAACGCTGTTTTTACCTACGATCGCGACGCTGATATCCGGTGTCGCCACGCCGCCGCCGATCCGGCAGTTGGGACCGACGTTCACAAATTTGTCGAGGATCGCCCGCTCGATCACGCAGCCGCTTTCGACGACGCAGTCGGTCAACAGGATGGACTCCCGAATGACAGCACCCGGCCGGACAACGACACCGGGTGAAAGCACGCTGCTTTCGATGGTCGAGTCGGCTCCGATATAACATCCATCGCAGATCATGCTGGCGTACACACGGGCACTGGCAGGCAAACGGGCCGGCGGGCGCTCCTCGGTGCGGGTGTGGATGATCCAGCTGCGGTTGTAGAGCTTGAGCGCCGGTGTGGGAGAAAGCATATCCATGTGCGCCTGCCAGTAGGACTCGAGCGTCCCCACATCCATCCAGTAGCCTGTATAGGGAAAGGCAAAAATGCGTGCCTTCGCCTTGAGCAGACCCGGAATAATGTCCTTGCCGAAATCGTGCGAGGACGTTGGATTCTGCCGATCATCCCATAAGACCTTGTCGAGGAACTGCCGGTTGAAGAGATAGACACCCATATTCACCAGGTTAGATGGCGGCTCCGCCGGCTTCTCCACAAACGACGTCACACGATACTTGTTGTTCACGGCCAGCACCCCAAAGCGGGACGCCTCTTCGATCGGGACCCGGATCGTGCCGACGGTCACGTCCGCACGGTGGTCCAGGTGGAACGAGATCATCGGCTCATAATCCATGGTGTAAATGTGATCGCCCGACAGGATGAGCACCAGGTCGGGTGAGTCTTTCTTGATGAACCCAAAGTTCTGCTGGACGGCATCGGCCGTGCCGGCAAACCAATCCGAATCATTGCGAGCCTTGTAGGGCGTCAGGATGCGGATACCTCCGGTAAAGTCACGGTTGAGATCCCAGGGCGCTCCCGAGCTGATATGCTCCATCAGAGACTGCGGCCGATACTGTGCCAGCACCATCACATCGAAGATGCCGGAATTGACACAATTGGAGAGGGGAAAATCGATAATCCGGTATTTGCCTGCAAACGGGACCGCGGGCTTGGTCCGTTTCTGCGTCAGCACCCCCAGTCGTGAACCTTCACCACCTGCAAGTATGACAGCGCGTATTTTCATTGGCTCCCTCGCGGATTGGAATTAACTTACGATAACTCGCACATTGGATGTTTCCACCAGCTTCTTATACAACTCCAGATATTGTCTTGCCGAATGAGGCCAGGAAAAATCGAGCGCCATTCCCGCCTTTTGCATCTCCGCCCAGCGTTCTCGATTAGGATACAGACTCAACGCCCGGCGAACGGCGTCGTTGAATGGTTTAACCTTTGCCTCGATAAATGCAAACCCGGTTTCACCATCCGCCACTGTATCGTGCAGGCCGCCCACCGCGTGGACGAGCGGAAGACAACCGTATCTCATAGAGATCATTTGAGAGATGCCGCACGGCTCATAGCGCGATGGCATCAGGAAAACGTCCGCACCGCCATAGATCTGGCGGGCCAGCCTGGCATCGTAACGTGTCTCCACCCGGATCCGCTCCGGCATTTCCTCCTGCAGCTTTTTCGCCATGGCTTCCAGCCTCGGGTCCCCTGCCCCCAGCAGAACCAGCTGCCAGTTTTGTTTGCCCAGCATGCGCAGGCCCTTGAGTGCGATATCCACACCTTTCTGGACGTCCATGCGGGTGACCATGCCAAGCACAGGGATATCAGGATCGACCGGTAGCCCCAGGCGCTCCTGGAGCGCAGCTTTATTACGCGGGCGCAGGGAGAGACTGTCGGCGTTGAAATTCGCCGCCAGCGTGGAGTCCGTTTGTGGGTCGAAGGAAGAGGTGTCCAGCCCGTTCAGGATTCCCCTCAGGGAGTCCGTTCGGTTCCTCAGAAAGTCCTGCAGTCCGCATCCAAACTCTTCGTGAAGAATCTCGTTGGCATACGTCGGCGAGACGGCCACGATCGCATCTGAGGCCCACAACCCAAGCGGCATAGGCATGACCCGCGCCCAATCGGGCAGGTCGGTCTTTGCCAGGGGCAGGCCATAGGCTTCCAGGTTCTCACTGACATCCGGCCCCATGAACGGCAGGTTATGGATCGTGACAATCGACGAAACCCGCCGCGTTTTTTCATCCCAGCGCCTGACCAGATTGCCATAGGCGGCCAGGGCGGTGTGCCAGTCGTTGGCGTGAATAATATCCGGCGTCCAGTTGATCTGCCGCGGCAGCTCAAGAGCGGCCAGCGAAAAGAACGTATACTTTTCGCCGTCCAGTTTGTTATTGGAGGAATATACTGAGCCGCTGGCCCGGATGGGTTCGCCATTCAGGAAATAAACCGGCATGCCGTCCAGGATGCCCTCATACGCCTCCACCTGGACGTCAGAGCTGCCTCGCGGGATCGAGTAAATCCCCAACGGTCGCAGGGTGTCAGGCCGAATTACTGTGTGGAAAGGCAGAACCAGACGAACATCGAGCTTGATGTTTTCGTTGGAGATCGCGCGCAGGGCACGCGGCAGGGTCCCTGCCACATCGCCCAGTCCGCCGACCTTTACAAATGGCTCCGCCTCGGCGGCGAGGAATAAAATGTTGATGATTTGGGGCATGTCTCCATTTTACAAC
>DATAKV010000365.1:0-5413 GCA_036261375.1 Anaerolineales bacterium | reverse complement strand
TAGCGGATGCCATCGTTCTGGAACCCAGGAACGATCGTACAGAGTATTCCATCGAATGATCCTTTCGAAGACGATCTTGTAATTCAGTCCATTGCATCATACAAGGCAAACTCTCCACACCGATCAGGCGGGTGGAGAGTTTCGGGATATCCAGAATAAGAGATGTGTGGCTGGTCACGTGGCTAGTACGGCAGCCTGCCTCTCGATCAATGACCTGCGGCAAACCGGGGCACGCCCGAACCGTCTTATGATTACCTACTGCGGCGGATGTCTGGGATGGCTCTCCGCGCGCTTGCTGGCTTAATCTTCATTTTCCTGCGCAGACTCTGAATTCACAGGGAACCGGATCGCCGTTCCTACCTGCAGGTCCTGATAGGCACCCGGGAACGCCGCCTTGAATGCTTCCAACGCCTGTGGGCTGCTGTCATGGGGTGACAGGGCAACCAGCCTGAGGCTGAGAGGCAAAAGGAAATCGATGTGCGGCTGGACCTCTTCCAGGGGGGTACTCTCATAATGAAGCCCGCCTACGACGCCTACTACAGGCTGCCCGTAGAGCGCCTCGGCCCGTTCCACCAGTTTCTCCATGGTCGGGTGGCCGCAGCCGGTGATCAACACCAGGCCTTCGTTGGCCACGTGTACGACCAGCGCCTGCTCCCGGCCCCTGGGCTCGAACAGCGACAGGGGGAACACCTCCGGGTAGGAAATCACCCCGGTGGTGGCAATGTCGGGGCCGGGCAGCGTGGGGATCGTGGTATGGACAGCGCCTTCGAAAGCCATATCCGAAGGTACAAAAACCAGTCGTTCGCCCAGTCCGCCAGGCAATTCCCCAAAAGAAACAGTGTTCTCTTGCCAGGCCGTGACCCCGCCAACATGATCGGGATGCGGATGACTGATGACGATCCGGTCGATTTCCTCCCAGTCGATCCCCAGCCGGTACATGTTTTGGGAGAACGGCGCGACCTCCAGCTGATCGGGATTGTGCCCGACATCCATCAGGATCGTGGCTGCATCTGTGCGGATCAAATAGGAGACGCCGTGGCCTATAATCAAATCGTCAGTTGCACCGGCTTCCTCATACAGCGGCACGATCTCCAGATGGGAGGTGGACTTCAATTCGGGGACGACGGCCGGAATTTCGCCCCACTCACGCTCGATTTCCCGGTTTGTGAGTGACTGGCGAATGAAGAAGAAGGCCAGGGCGGCAGTGGCCAAACCCATCAGGCAAAGAAGCGTGATTGTGATACTCTTTTTCATGGTAGCTCCATTTCTGGTATACGTGGGCTGAAAGTGCTCTGGCTCTTATCCATTGTGAAAAACTCAGCAGGTTAGGTTTCAAGGTTTGCCACCCATGGTTGAAAACAGTTTCCTTTTGAGCTTCTGTTGTCCGAAGGAATTCCAGGCCAATCAACATCCTTCCACATCATACAAAAAAATCTCCCCGGGCATACCGTCTGCCCGGGGAGATTGGACGCTAACCATCCAGATACATTGTGTACTGGTCACTCGACCAGGTCATTCGTTCTCGATCATGCTTGCATTATGAAATCGCCGATGCCAGAGCCGCATCCGGCAAGCTCTGTTTCTCGTACAGGTCACTTGATCAGTTTGTTCTGCAGGGCCACCGCGACAGCCTCCGTACGGCTCGCCGAGCCCAGCTTCGACAGAATACTGCTGACATGAAATTTAGCGGTGGACCGGCTGACCACCAGCCGCTCGGCAATGTCATGATTGCTCAGGCCCTGTACCATCAGGGCCAGGACTTCGCGCTCGCGTTCGGTCAGATCGAAGCCGATCCTTTCCGCCGGCATGCGCGTCGCCTGGATCAGGACCTGGGCCGCTTCCGGCGCCAGGGTGGGTTTTCCTGCGTAGGCAGCCCGGATGGCATTGGCCAGCTCGTCTGCCGAAACATCCTTCAAAAGATATCCGATCGCGCCCGCCTTTAAAGCTCCCTGCACCAGGTCCTGCTCCTTGAAACTGGTCAGGACGATCACCTGGATTTCCGGACATTTTTCACGGATCCTGGAGGTTGCGGTCGCTCCATCCATTCCTGGCATCACCAGGTCCATCAACATCACATCCGGCTTTATCCGCCAGCATAAGTCGAGTGCCTGTTGTCCACTGGAGGCTTCAGCGACCAGCTCCATGTCCTCACAGGTCATTAAGAATGTCGAGAGTCCGCTGCGGACAACCGCATGGTCGTCCACCAGCATTACACGAATAGGCTTATTGTTTTTCATTAATTCTCCTCTTCTGCCTGCCAGCGTATATGTATGGCAGTTCCTTTCCCAATCCCGCTTTCAACGTCCAGCCTGGCCTTGATCGTTTCAGCCCGCTCGCGCATGATCCTGATCCCGAGGTTCTCAGGCGACAGCGCGGAAACATCAAAACCGCATCCATCATCGCAGATCTCGATCTCTGCATGCTGCTCGGAGGCGGTGAAACGAATTTGGACTGCCGACGCCCCGGCATGCTTGGCAACATTATTCAAGGCTTCCTGACCGATCCGATAAAAGACCTCCTTCACCTGCAGGGGCAGCCCGGTTTCACCGCGCTGGGTAAATGTGACCGGGATATGTGTGCGCCCTGTGAAGGCATTTCCCAGATGCCGGTACAAGTCGGCCAGCTCCACCTGGCGAAACGCATCGGGGCGCAGCTCCAACAGCAGTGTGCGCATTTCTGAGAGGGCTCCGCGCGTCAACAAGCGCAGCTCGGTCAACTTCTGCTTTCCGATCTCAGGGTTTTGTTCCCAAAGCTTTGGCAGTACCTCGGCGATCAGCGTGGCGGAAAAGAGTGTTTGTGAAACGGCGTCATGCAGGTCGCGCGCCAGGCGATTGCGCTCGTGGGCCACGGCGGCCTGTTCCGCCTGTTGAAACAGCCGGGCATTTTCGATGGCAACCGCAGCCTGGCTGGCAAAGGCCATGGCCAGGTCCGATTGCAGGGAGGTGTAATAGCCTGGCTGTTTGTGGTCGAGGGTCAGCATCCCAATCACCTGGTCCTTGAAGATCAGCGGCACGCCCATCCAGCAGCGCAGGTAACTATAGGTCGACTCGAGCTCAACCCCGGCCGTTTGCCGGATGGCACGCGCCAGCGGCTCGTCCGCCAGGATATCGGCGACGATGATCGGCGCCCTGTGAAGGAGGACTTCATGATTCGCCCTGGCTTCATGGATCGAGAAGCGGATGTGAAGCGCTTCCTGGCGCGCGATCGGACCGCGATAGGCAAAGATCCTGAGAAGTTCCCCGTCCAGGACCATGATCGAGGCGGCATCATACGGCACGACAGAACCCAGCTGGTCCAGGATCAAGTCCAGGAGCGGTTCCAGATCCAGGGTCGAGGCGAGATGATGGGAGATTTCCAGCAGGGTCGACAGCTCCCGGGTGCGTTCGTTCACTCGCTGTTCCAGGTTTTGCTGGGCGGACACGCGCTCGCTGATATCGGTGATGAAACCCTCCAGTGCCACAACTTCTCCATCCAAGTTTGCGACGCCCTGTCCCTGCTCCCAGACCCATTTCTCTCCGGCCGCAGTGCGGATACGGTAGGTCATCTGGAACAAGCGCCCTTCGTGCACCGCAGACTGTACCTCGTTCCAGACGAGGACCCGGTCCTCCGGGTGGATCAGGTGCCCATAGTTGACATTCGAGTTGCCGATCAGCTCCTCGGGGCGATAGCCGGTCAGCTCCAGGCTGCCCTCGCTGACAAATTCCATGGTCCAGTGCTGGTTGTTCCGGCAGCGATAGGCCATGCCAGGCAGGTTACCGATCAGCGTGGCAAGGGTACGCTCACTCTCCTGCAGCGCCTGTTCTGCCTCTCTCTGCTCGGTCAGGTCGATGACCATGCCGTCGAAATGGGTCAGTCTCCCCTGCGGATCGAAGACGGGATTGGAGATGGTGTGGACCCAGCGCCAGCGGTTCTCTTTCTTGTTGAAGAAGCGGGCCGATTGATTGTAGGGCGCCCTGCCCTCCAGCGAGCAGCGATTGGCTTCGATGATCCGGGGTGCATCCTCCGGGTGCAGGTTTTCGAACCAGCTCGCGAAGTCATAAGGATCCTCGACACCTGCCAGCTCACGAATCGACGGGCTGACAAGGACAACCTTACCGTAATAGGGATTCGACGGATCGACCTGCACGCGATACACGGCAAAATGGCGGGCATTCTCGATCACCGAGCGCAGCATGGATTCACTCTCGGCAAGGCGGGCCAGGGTCTCAGTGAGCTTCTGTTCGGCCTGGACGCGCTCGGAGACGTCGATAGCCACGCCGAGTAGTCCAACAACCGGGTCGCCTTCGTAGAGAGGAGAGATGACGATGTCCCAATGGGATACCATCCCGCCGGATTCCATCCGGACCGCCTCCTGCCGGACCGTCTCGCCCTGAAAAGCTCTTTCAAATAAAGGGAGAAAAGTTTCTTCCGTACCCGGTTCCAGGTCGAACAGGTAGGCACCGGGCACAACCTGCCAGGCCTGCGAGGGGGTATAGCGGTCGATGAACGCAACCCAGGTAGGGTTGAACCGCACCAGCCGGTACTCCCGGTCGAGCACCACGATGCTCATCGGCATGCGCTCGAAGAGCATCTCCAGCAGATTGAGCTGGCGCCCCAGCATGGGATCGGGGGTATAGGATACGACTGTCCGATCGCCGGCCTCCGTGATAGGCAGCAGCTCGAATTCGCATGCTTCGTCACCCATTGCCTGGCAGCGATGCTCGATGCAAACCACATCCCTCCGCCCGCTGATCATGTTGATAAAACCGACCAGAACACCCGCGGTATACGCGCAGACCGGTCCTGAGACCTGCTGCTGATGCTGCAGCGTCATCCAGGCTTCAAAGGCATTTTCAGCCCGAACGATCAACCGTCCGATGGGCCAGCTGGCCTCCAGAATGGAAAACCGGCCGAATCCGGCTGCCTGGTACGCCTGCACACAGCTTTCGAACAGCAGCCCCTGTTCTGAGACCTCGCTGGCTGTGCCAAAGGATGCGGAAAAGGAAGCCCCGCCGTTCGCCCCGGCCTGTTGTAAGACAGAATTGGTCAGGCGCGGGCCGATGAGCGCCTCGATCTGCCGGCGGATCCCCCAGAACCCGGAATGGAGATCCAGCAAAGCCATTCGAGCGCTGCCAAATGTGAGAAATCCTGCCGAGGTCTCGGAAAGAAACCGGGAGATGTCTGGAACGTTCATGATTATTCATTGTAGCCACCCTGTGGAAATTAGAATATAACAAATTTCCTTGAAATTGGGGATAAACAACATTTATTGGGTTACATCCCTCACCCCACCTCACCTATCCCTTGACAAATAGATAAACTTCGATATAATCTCAAATAGATAAGTATCTATGAAAACAAGTCCTGTTCTCTTTGCCAAAGCGATTGCCGACGAGACCCGCCAGAAGATCATGAGCGAGTGTTGCTGCTGCTG
>DATAKV010000354.1:0-4782 GCA_036261375.1 Anaerolineales bacterium | reverse complement strand
CTGCTGGATGTTGACGTAATTCTCAATGGCGCGCAGGACCTCGCGGGCAGTAGTCACCACCAGCGTTCCAATCACGGCCCCGGAAACGCTGTAGGGTCCACCGATCACTAGCATGGCCAGGATCACAAACGTCTCGGTCAGGTAAAAGGAGTATGGAGTGAACGAAGTGATGAAGTGCGCCCAGAGCGCCCCACCCACCCCGGCGATAAAGGCACTGGCGATGAAGGCCAGCCAGCGCATCACCACCATATTGATGCCGATGGATGCGGCCGCATATGCATCGTCGCGGGTGGCGCGCAGGCGCAGGCCGACGCGGGACTCTTTGAAGAAGTAGACGGCGAAGATCGTGATCACACAAAAGATAACGGCTGTCCATAAATTGGTGTAATTATCGACACCAAATAAGGTGCGTGGGCCGTTGGTCACGCGATCCCAATGGACCATCACTACATTGATGATAACCAGCAGCGCGAAAGTGGTGATCACGGCCGCAGCATCGGAAAGGCGCATCAGAGGATAGGCGACCACAGCGGCGATGAAGGCCGCTACCAGTGCGCCGATAAGCAGAGACAGCACGAAAGGTAGGTGAAGGGAGATAAGGAAGGGATACAGGTTAGAGTTAGTTAGTTCTTTGGCGGCGGGTGTCATGGATAGCAACACAGACGTGTAGGCCCCGATGCCCATGAAACCGATGTGAGCAAACGATAGGATTCCGGAATTACCCATGTAGAGCTGCAACCCCAGCACGATGATAATGCTGACAACCATGACGGTGACGATGCGCACAAGAAGCGGGATACCCAACAGCTCGGTAAGGACAGCGAGGAGCAAAACGCCAACCATGAGGGTCAGAGGAGTATTGAGAGGTTTGAGGCGAGCGGCCAGGTTCATCCTACACGCTCCACGGCGGTTTTGCTGCTGATCAGGCCCTGGGGCCGGAAGAGCAGGATGATGATAACAAAGACAAACATGAATGCTTCGCGAAATTCCAGTAAGTCTGGTGGCAAGAATATACCCAATAGACTAATGAGGATGGCATAAACAAAACCACCTACCACGGCTCCCGTCAGGCTGCGCATGCCGCCGATCACCGTGGCGACGAATGCCACCAACAAGGGGGGCGCGCCGATGGTAGGCGTCACGGTGGCGGAGCGCGCGATCCAAAAGATGGAGACGATCCCAGCCATGATGCCGCTGATCGCAAAGGCGGCGGAGATAACCGTGTTGGCCGGCACACCTAACATACGGATCATCCTGAAGTTATCGGCAGCCGCACGCAATGCAATACCCAACACGGTCCTTCGCAACAGCAGGGTGAGCAGTGTCAGCATGACAACACATGTGACAATCGTAAGGATATTTCGCCAGGGCACGCTCGTCCCAGCGATCATCACACTGGTCTGGAAGATCTCCGGCAAGGTCACAGCCCGGGCGCGCGGAGAGATGATCAGCAACGCGGCATTCTGCAGTAAGGCGCTCACCGCGAAGGAGGTGATCAACATGGCGGTCAGGGATTTTTCCCGGACCGGGCGAAAGGCCACCAGCTCAGTGAACAAACTGCTGAACATGGCAGCCAATACAGCCAGGACAGCAACCACCAGCCATGGCAGTGGGCTGAAACCAGCAAGTAAATAAAAGGTGTAACCGCCCATCATGATCAGTTCGCCGTAAGCAAAATTAACCAGCCGCAAGATCCCGTAGATGATGACCAATCCCAGTGCCAACATGGCATACAGGCTGCCAAGACTGAGGACGTTGATGATGAATTCCAGATTGATCAAAGCAGTGCTCCTATGCATTAGCCTGGCGTCGAACGCCCATGTAGATGCCTTCGATATCGGCGTGGGCCCGTAACTGCTGCGGAGTGCCCTGGTTTTCGATCAAACCGGTATTCATCAGATACGCCCGATCGACGATTTCCAGGGTGCGGTTCACGTTCTGCTCAACAAGGAGAATAGTCACGCCGCGCTGATGCAGTCGGGCGATAAGCTCAAAGATCTGATCAACGAGTGCAGGAGACAACCCCAAGGAGGGTTCATCTAATATGAGCAGACGAGGCCTGGACATGAGGGCTCGGGCAATCGCAAGCTGCTGCTGCTCGCCGCCGGAGAGTGTGCCACCAGGTTGCTCCAGGCGCTCTTTGAGCACAGGGAAGAGCTCAAAGACTTCCCGCAGGTTCCGGCTGTATTCGGTTTTTTCGCTGCGGGTGAACGCACCCAGCCGCAGGTTTTCCTCCACGGTCAGGCTAGGGAAGATATCGCGCCCTTCAGGCACCAGGGAGATACCCAGACGAGCGATCTGCTCTGGGGACTTTCCAAGGATGGAATTGCCTTCGAAAAGGATGTCCCCTTGCCAGGGCCGCAACACGCCAGCGATCGAGGCTAGCGTGGTGGATTTCCCGGCGCCATTCACTCCTAGTAAGGCGACCAGCTCGCCCTGGCTGACAGATATCGAGATACCGCGCAAAGCCGTGATGGCTCCATAACGGGCGTGGATGTTAATCAACTCTAACATGCTTAGACACCCAAGGCGGTCTTGCCCAGATAAGCCTGGAGCACAGCTGGGATCTCGCGCACTTCGTCAGGTGTGCCCTCGGCAATGGTTTTGCCAAAATTCAGAACATGCAGGCGATGGCACAGGCGCATGATCAAACGCATATCGTGATCAACGATCAGCATGCCCAGATTTTTTTTCGATGGGATGGCAGCCAGTATCTGGAGCAACTCTTCGCTCTCGTCTTCGTTTAAGCCGGCCGCCGGTTCATCGAGGAAAAGGAAACATGGCTGAGTCGCGAGAGCGCGGGCCACTTCTACGCGGCGCTCCAAGCCATAGGGCAGCACCCCTGCCCGCATCTCCGCCCAGCGGGCGATGCCAATCTCCTCTAATACCTGCACTGCCCGCTTTCGGGCGTCTGCCCGGTAGAGTCCCATGCTGACTGCGGCCACTTCCACATTTTCCAGCACGGTGAGTTCCCGAAACAGACGGATCGTCTGGAATGTACGTGCCAGACCGGCGTGGGCGATCTGGTACGGTTTCTTATTTGTGATCTCCATCCCATTCGCAAAGACCTGCCCCCTGGTTGCAGGAAGCAGGCCGGTGACAACGTTTATGAGAGTGGTCTTACCCGAGCCGTTTGGCCCGATCAGGCCCATAATCTCGCCGCGCGAGAGCGTAAAGCTCACGCCGTCCAGTGCGCGCAGGCCAAAAAAATTTTTACACAAACCTTGAATGGTCAGGGTATTCGGATTGGAGCTGTCGGGGATGTTAGTTGTCATGTATCAGGCTGGCGAGGATTTTGTGCAGACAGGATGTCTGCACAAAATCCATAGGGTGAGTCAATTCAGCGTTGTGGGCTAAACACGAGTCTCTATTCGCGAGACTAAGGCGCGGGCTGGCTTTCCGGTAGAAGCCATCCGATGAATTCAGGCTCCCCGCCGCTCAGCTTGACCATAGCCGCTTGTTTGTGTGTCTCATGTCCCTTATCGGCCGGTTCCCAGTCTAGCGTGCCAGTGAGCAGCTCCCAGGTATTATCTTCCATGGCCTTCGCCATGGCCGCGCCATCGGTAGAGCCGGCCTTCTCCATGGCCCCAGCCAGTAAGTGGACTACATCCCAACCTGTGGCAGCCCACATGGCTTCCGGAGGACCGCCGAATTTGGCTTCATAGGCTGTGAGGAACTCGGCCATCTGCGGAGAAGTGTCAGGGGAAACCCAGGTATCGCTCGCAAAAACGATGTCATTGCCGTATTCCGGACCAAGCGCCTGGAACAAGCCGGGGTCATCGTAGGAGTCGCCACCAATGATGGGCTGTGTGATGCCAGCTTCGCGCATCGTACGGATGATCAGCGCCAGGTCTGGCATGTAGGATGAAATGTAGAAGAAATCCGGCTGCTCGGGAAGAGCCTGGATGCGGGCAAGCTGGGCAGAGAAATCCGCCGCGCCCTGGGTGTAGGACTCTTCAAATAAGACTGTACCGCCCAGGGTCTTGAAATGCTCCACGAAGTACAGGCCCAGATCTTTGGTGTATTGAATGAAGTCATCGGTGACAACATAGACTGTATCCCATCCCTGCTCGCGAGCGTACTGAGCGGCGGCAGCCCCCATGGTGGTGTTCCACATGGACATGGTGAACTGCTTATCGCCCAGGGCCTCCGAGCCATAGAACGGGGACGAAGCCGCCGGGGAGATGCCCACCAGCCCGGCTTTTTGGGCTTCACGGCTGGCAGGACCGCCAAAGTCAAAGTCACTGGGAGCAATGATCGCCTGCGCTCCCTGGTCGATGAGCTGAACTGCAACATTGCCGGTAGTAACCGGGTCACTCTTACAATCCAGGTTGATTAATTCGAGCTGTTTCCCCAGTACCCCGCCTTTTTTGTTGAGCTCCTCGACGGCGAGCTGAGCGCCCTTCAAGGCCGGCTCATCCAGCGGCGCTTGGATGCCGGTCAGGCACAGGGCGGCGCCAATCTTGATATTCTCCTCCTCCTGGGCGGGAGCAGCGCCGCAAGCGGCGAGGACCAGGCTGAGGACCAGCAAGCCGGCCAACAAAGTCCAGTGTTGCGATTTCTTGTTCATTTCTTTTCTCCATGTTAGTCTACAAACGTTCAGGTTATCTTCTTCTCCAGAAGGGTAAGAAGCGAGCGAATGATTGGCGACACGTAAATTCAGATGGAGACGGGAAAGGCACTCAGGCCCGGGTAGTAGGTTGGCAAGTCGTTCTACTGAAAATTGAAAACGGAGGCAGGAGTACTGCTGAAATCAAAAAGATACTACCATATACGTACAAA
>DATAKV010000349.1:0-1875 GCA_036261375.1 Anaerolineales bacterium | reverse complement strand
GACCGTGTTCAAGACACGGGAGGCACGGCTGATTAATGATGTACGAAAGGCAAAGGATTACAACCGCATTTACAAAAAGGCACAATCGGAGATCGCCATTCCGCTCATTTACAGGGGCGAGGCCCTGGGCACCCTCAACACCGAAAGCCAGCGACTCGGAGCCTACTCGGAGCTGGATATCAGGACACTGCGCGTTTTTGCCGATATTGCGGCCATTGCAATAAGAGTTGCTCAGGACAGATTCGAGATCATCACTGAGATTCAAAATAAAACGAAAGAAATTCAAGACCAGATGCAGGAACTCCAAAAGCGTGGCGAAAACCTCCACCAGTTGAATTACAGGTTGGAACGGAAGAATGCCAGCTTCGAGGCCCTGACCGAAATCGGGCAACAGTTAACTGCCAGTATTCAGCGCGGGGAGCACGAAATCCTTTCCATTATCCACCAGCAGGCCAGCCGAATTATGGATACGGACAACATGTATATCGCCCTGTACGAGCCCGAGCATGACCTCGTCTATTTCGAGTTGGCGTTCCTGGACGGGCGGCCAGAGAACATCGAGCACGACGAAAGGTGGAAGCCTCGCTCAGGCGGCAAAGGTCGGACAGAATGGATCATTCGCAACAAGAAACCTATTCTCACATATACAAAAGAGGATGCTGAAACGTGGTATGAACAGCCGGATACAAAGGACTATATCGGACAAAAGTTTGCCTCCTGGCTCGGTGTACCGATCGAGTTTGGAGAACATGTGCTCGGTGTGATCGCCACTTATCATAAGACCGATGAGTTCAAATACGGGCCAGACGATCAGACAATTCTAACGCTGATGGGGCGCCAGGCCGCGATCGCATTGACCAATGCCCGACTCGTTCGCCAGCTCGACAAGCGCATCAATGAGCTGGACGTTATCCGCGCGCTGGGCGAAGACCTCAGCCAGAATGCGATCACGGCCTAGGCACATTATTGATCCTGCGTTAACGGGAACCAGTATGGCCAGATTGCAACCATCCCACCGCTTTATGGGCACGAATGAGATCGGACAGCGATTTGTGGAGTATTTCGCCCGGCTTGGCTATGAGCCTATCCAGGGCAGCTCCCTGCTGGACGATTCCGTTCCGATGTCATTTGTCATGAGCGCGGGCATGGTTCAGTTTGAGCGATTATCCGACGGAAGGAGACAGGGAGATCATTTCGTCCTCGTCCAGAATTGTTTCCGTTATTTCGACCTGGACCGGATCGGAACGAGCCGGATACATCTGAGCCTGTTCCGCATGCCGGGCGCTTTCGACTTCGGCCCGGTGGATCGGCAGCGTACCATTCACCAGATCTGGACACTCCTGACGGAGGAATTCGGATTCGATCCGGAAAAGCTCGTGGTCACGTACTTTGGCGGTGACACGATCGATGGCCAGGTCCTGCCCGCAGATGAAGAGACGGCCTCGGCCTGGCGCACTGTCGGAGTAGCGGAAGAGCGGATCATTGGCCTGCCTGCCGCCAGTAATTTCTGGATGCAGACCAGCCTGGCTGTTGGCTCTCGAAACAGCCGGAAACGCGGCCCGACCACCGAGGTCTTTTTTGACCGCGGGGTGGAACTGGCCTGCGGAAGCGCCTGTGCTCCCGGCTGTTCCTGCGGCAGGTATGTAGAATTCCTGAATACACTCTTTATCACACACGGGATCGACGATCATACCCACCTGCTATTTCCGCTCGAGGAACCGTTTACCGAAATTGTCATCGGGGAGGAGCGAGTGGCGTTTCTCCTGCAAGGCAGGGACAGCGTCTATGAGACGGATACTATTCAACCCCTTGTTCAACAGGTCCGTTGTTTTTCCAAGCCGCTGCCTGCCGATATTAAAGGCATGGATGCTGCTA
>DATAKV010000344.1:0-2599 GCA_036261375.1 Anaerolineales bacterium | reverse complement strand
AGCCAGGGTAAAGAGAGAAACGTCGTATGTGGACCTCCCATGACTGACCAGACGATTTCCCTTTCGCTGAAACGATTCCTGCTCGTCGAAGAGTGTCCCATGGACTGGCGCCGCCTGGATCTCTATCTGTTCCGGGATGAGAATGTGGTCTTCTATGTGGGTCAGTCGCACCTGGCGTTTGCGCGGGTCTGGGAACATCTCCTGGGCGGGTTCCACGGGCACTCGATCGTGGGGCGCTTTGTCTGGTGCAACTGGCCGGTCTCGATGAAGTTCACCATCGAATTGTTGAGCTCTCAAGCGGAGCAGTTCATTTCCCTGGGCAACGACCTCAGCGCCGCCGAGCGAGAGCTGATCCGGCGCTGCTCGCCCTGCTTCAACGTGTCGGGGAACAACCAGCCCAGTGCGGTGCCGCCGTCATACCTGCCTTACAATGCCAGGCTGCGCTGCAGCCGCAGCCTCACGCGGCTGGTCTACCAGGCGCAGCGCGCCGTTCAGGCGGAAGATAGAGCCCGTTGGATCGAGGAGCTGGAGTAGATCACATGCACACTATGTCCCAGATCTCACTGGGGCTGAGGGTGGAGGCACGCTTGCTGGCTGGTATCATCTCCTCATGACCGGCCCGCTCCAGCTGCGATCCTTCCGGACCGAGGAAGTAGAGGGCGCCCTTCGAAACGCCATTATCGACGTCTGTATCGCCGCGCACCAGGAGCCGGATTTCAAGAACTTGTTCTCCTATGTGCCGTCTGGCGGCTTGCACTTTCTCGCATTTCATGAGGGGCAATTGGCCAGCCATGCATTGGTGACAACCCGCTGGCTCCAACCCGGAGGCAGAGCTCTTTTGCGAACGGCGTACGTCGATGCGGTCGCGACCTCCCCTGCCTACCAGGGACAGGGCTATGGCAGCGCGCTCATGCGTCACCTGGCAAGCACGGTCGATGCTGAATATCAGATCGCCTGCCTGGAGACAGATCGGGAAGGGTTTTACGAACGATTGGGATGGCAGGCCTGGCGCGGTCCCCTGGCCGGTCGAAGCGAGCAGGGTCTGGTCCCTACCCCCGAGCAGACCGGCATCATGGTCTTACGGCTTTCGCGAACGCCCGCGCTCGACCTAGACTCGACGCTGACCATCGAATGCCAGCCGGGCCGCATCTGGTAAGCAGCTCTGTCCAGGCAGGGTTGCCGAAAACGCCCGCCTTCCATGGGGTGATACTGATACAATTGAGCGACCGGACCGACGACAATTTCTCAGGAGGTAACCATGCTCACCTTTGGCCGGATCCCCAGACAGAAAAGCGGTGAAAAATTCGAGGCTGGCGTTTCGGAAGACAAACGGGCTCTGACGCTGACGTTCTCCGGTTTGCGGGTCCACGTGGGCGGCAAATCACGGGCGTCGATGGTCACGCGCCTGTTCACCCTCGCCCTGCCGCTCAAAGGCGACGAGCCAAGAGCTGAGATCGAGTTCACCCTCGACTGTTTCGTCATCACAACCGCGGGCGCCACGGCCAGTCTGGTCTGCAGCATCAACGGCCAGACCACGGTCGCCGACTTCCCCGAAAACACAGACCAGAGCTTCCTGCACACGTTCAAGCTTGCCGCCGAAACGCCCTCCGAAGCCCGGCTGTGCGTTTTGCTGCTGGTCGGACGGGACTCAACCAACCTAGATGCGGAAGCCGACCTGAGCGTGAGCTCCCTCGACGCCGAGCTCCTGCCCCGCCCACCGGGACCATCCCAGTAGGTCGGGCTGGTAGCCCGACTAACCACCTAGTCGGGTTGCCCACAGGGCGCTGCGCAGCCAACCCGACTTACTTCTTACATTTGAGGGCGCTTCGCAGCCAGCCCGACCTACTCCCTCTTAGTCAGTCACTTTCAACGAGGTGATCGATGGACAACCCCGAACAAGACATCTGGAGCCGCTGGCTGCTCGAGCGCCGCTTCGGCGGCGACATGGACCGCATGAAGGTCATGACGGACTACCTCTACCCCATCCGGGACAGGATCTTGAGCCGTATCCACCTCGAGCCCGGCGAGACCCTGCTGGACGTGGGCTGCGGCGACGGGCTGATCGCCTTCGGCGCCCTGGAAAAGTTCGAAGGCTGCCGGGTGATCTTCAGCGACATTTCAGACGATCTGCTCCGGCACGCCGAGGCGCTGGCCCGCGAGATGAACGTGCACGACCGCTGCCGCTTCGTGCACGCCTCCGCCGACGACCTCTCCGCGCTGCCCGATGGCTCCGTCGATGCGGTCACCACGCGCTCGGTGCTGATCTACGTAGCTAATAAGCAGCAGGCCTTCCGCGAGTTCCACCGGGTGCTCCGGGAGGGAGGCGCGCTCTCGATCTTCGAGCCGATCAGCCGTTTTGCCTTCCCCGAGCCGCCGGACCGCTTCGAAGGCTACGACGTGACCCCGGTGGCCGACCTGGCGGGGAAGCTCACCGCGTTCTACTACAACATCCAGCCGCTCGAGACCGACCCGATGATCGACTTCGACGAGCGCGACCTGATGATCCAGGCCGAGCAGGCGGGCTTTTCCGAGATCCACCTCGAGCTGCAGGCGCACGTCAAGCCGACCGGGGATACGTACGGCGATTGGTCGTCCTTCG
>DATAKV010000338.1:0-4982 GCA_036261375.1 Anaerolineales bacterium | reverse complement strand
AAGGTTGTGGCCCTGGCCGCCTCCGACCGCTCTGTAGGACAAAAATATTCGCAGGCCGCGCGCTGGGTGCTGGATACCCCCCTGCCGGAGTACGCGCGGGAGATGGTCGTCGTACCCGCGTCAACCGACTGCATCGATGCGCAGATCGTATTTTCGGCGCTGCACAGCGACGTGGCCAAAGAGCTTGAGCCGCAGTTTGCGCAGGCAGGCGCGGCCGTATGCTCGAATGCCTCCTCCTACCGGCGCGGGGACGATGTGCCGCTGCTGCTGCCGGAGATCAATGCAGATCACATCCAGCTCATCCGGGATCAACGCAGAAAGCGCGGCTGGAGTGGAGCGATCGTCACGAATCCCAACTGCACGAGTACCGGCCTGACCATTGCTCTTAAAGCGCTGGACAATGCCTTCGGCGTGGAAAAAGTCTTCGCCGTCTCGCTGCAGGCACTTTCCGGTGCGGGATATCCGGGCGTCCCGTCCCTGGACATCATGGATAACATTATTCCCAACGTGGCCAATGGCGGCGAGGAGGAGAAAGTGGAATGGGAGCCGCGCAAGATGCTCGGGAAAGTAAGTGAGGGAAAGATCGAGCTTGCGAACATTACATTCAGTGCCCACACGAACCGTGTCGCTGTAATCGATGGGCATACCGTCTGCGCAAGCATCAAGCTCAGAAATCCGGTCGATCCTGATCTGGCGATCCAGGCGTTACGCGACTACCGCGCTCCAGCCTCGGCGAGTAGCCTGCCCTCGTCGCCGCGACCGGTGATCGAGGTCCGGGACGAGGCGGATCGTCCCCAGCCGCGGCTCGACCGGCTGACCGGGAAGGGCATGACGACCGTCGTCGGACGCGTCCGCCGCGATCCCATCCTGGATCTGAAATTTGTTGTGCTGTCTCACAACACAATCCGCGGCGCGGCGGGTGCATCGATCTATAATGCAGAGCTTCTGGTGAATGAAGGATTGTTGTGACTGTGTCACGCCTCAGGCATGACCTACTTGTCAGTGAAAATTTTTTGTGTTATAACCTGCCGCTAACAATCGAATACTCGCTCTTATCCAGAGAGGCTGAGGGAACGGCCCTGTGACGCCTCGGCAACCTGACTGTAATGTCAAGGTGCCAACTCCGACAGAAGGATGGCAACATCCATTGATCTGGAAGATGAGAGGACGGTACTGTCTCTGCATACCTCTTCTTGTACTTTCAGAAGAGGTTATTTTTTAATGACTTCTTCTGACGGGCGGGTACATCAAATCAAGGAGAGTCTCATGCTTACAAAGGAACGTCAATTTGGTTTCAGCACCCGCCAGCTGCACTCGGGATACGATCCCGACACCGCGACGGGCAGCCGCGCCGCGCCGATCTACCAGACCACTGCCTATGACCTGCAAAGCACAGACCGTGCTGCGCGTCTGTTCGCCCTGCAGGAAGCCGGGAACATCTACACTCGCATTGGTAACCCGACATCGAATATCGTCGAACGGCGCATCGCCGACCTGGAGGGAGGTGTCGGTGCGGTGGAGACCAGTTCTGGTCACGCCGCACAGACCACCGCCATCTTCGCCATCTGCGAAGCGGGCGATCACATCGTTTCCTCATCAACACTGTATGGCGGGACGGTCAGCCAGTTCAAATACACATTCCCTCGCCTGGGAATCAGTGTGACACTCGTAGATCCATCCGACCCTGACAACTTCCGGCGTGCGATCCAGCCCAACACGAAGCTCCTCTTTGGCGAAAGCATCAGCAACCCATTTGCCAACGTCTTCCCGTTCGAGGAAGTGGCAAAGATCGCAGAAGAATTCCGCATCCCATTGATGATCGATAACACGACCGCTACTCCGTATCTCTGCCGTCCGTTCGAGTGGGGTGCTCATATCATCACCCACTCCACATCCAAATACATCGGTGGGCACGGCACGTCTCTCGGCGGCGTGATCGTGGACAGCGGGAAATTCAACTGGGTAAAGAGCGAGCGGCATAAGAACTTCAACACACCCGATCCTTCCTATCACGATGTGGTCTACGCAGAGGACTTCGGGCCGCTGGCGTTCATCTCCAGGGCGCGTGCCGGAATCCTGCGCGACCTCGGGACCTGCCAGTCGCCCTTCAACTCGTGGTTGTTCATCCAGGGCCTGGAAACCCTGTCCCTGCGTATGGACCGGCACGTGAAAAACGCCCAGTCCGTTGCGGAATTTTTATCCGATCATGCCAAAGTGGACTGGGTCACGTATTCGGGCTTGCCAAACCATCCCGATTACGCGCGTGCACAAAAATATCTACCCAAAGGCTCGAGCGCCGTACTGGGCTTTGGCGTCAAAGGCGGACGGGAAGCCGGCGCGAAATTTATCGACAGCCTGCAGCTCTTCAGCCACGTTGCCAACTTTGGCGATGCCAAATCACTGGCGATCCATCCTGCCAGTACCACCCACTCCCAGTTATCGGACGAAGAGCAGCGCGCCGCCGGAGTCAGCCCCGACTTCATCCGGCTCTCGATCGGCCTGGAGGATATCGAGGATATTCTCTGGGACCTGGATCAGGCGTTGAGCGCGTAGCGCTCGTATACAGGTAGACAGGAAAACACGTAGATCTGTGAACCATGTTTACCTGTTTCCATGTCTACCTTATCTGGAGTCAACCATGCCCGTAAAAATCCCAAACACCCTGCCTGCCCGTGAGATACTCGAGCGGGAAAACATTTTCGTCATGGACGAGGAACGCGCCATGCACCAGGATATCCGTCCGCTGCGCGTGGCAATCCTGAACTTGATGCCGACAAAGATCGCGACGGAGACCCAGCTTCTGCGCCTTCTTTCCAACTCGGCGCTCCAGGTGGAGGTCACGCTGCTTCATACCGCCACCCATGATTCCAAGAATACCGATGCCGACCACCTGCTCCATCACTATCTGACCTTCGACGATGTACGCCGCGAGAAATTCGACGGTTTGATCGTGACCGGCGCGCCTGTCGAGCAGATGCCCTTCGAGGATGTGGATTACTGGAATGAGCTTACGCAGGTCTTCCACTGGGCTGAGACGAACATTGAGTCCACCCTCTATATTTGCTGGGGAGCCCAGGCAGGACTCTATCACCGCTATGGCATCCCAAAATACGACCTAACCCGCAAGATGTTCGGTGTCTTCGAGCACCGCGTCCTTTCCAGGACCGAGAACCTGCTGCGCGGCTTCGATGACGTTTTTCTCGCCCCACACTCCCGCCACACGGAGATCCGGCGGGAAGATATCGAAAAGGTAAGCGATATCCAGATCCTGGCCGAGTCGGATGTAGCCGGGGTGTACATCGTCGGCGCGAAGGATGGGCGGCACCTCTTTGTCACCGGTCATTCGGAATATGACCCGCTCACGCTCAAAGCGGAATATGACCGGGATGTGAACAAGGGATTACCTATTCATGTACCCGGGAACTACTATCCTCAGGACGATCCAACACGGATTCCCACCGTCCGCTGGCGCGGCCATGCCAATCTGCTGTTCTCGAACTGGCTGAACTATTATGTGTACCAGGTCACACCGTACGATGTAAATCAAATTCCCCAGGCACCTTAGAAGCATGACCTACTTTGAATGTACCCACACGGTCATCTGGGACTCGCCGCGGTTCCCCCACAGGAAGTATGGGATAAATTTCAAGGTCTTTCCGTCAAATGTCCTGCCATGGATGACGACACATCCACCCAGCAGATCCCGCACAAATTCTTCATGCAATGTTGAGGAGTCAAGCTGAGCTGTAAAAATGTCCATGCCGGGGTGGTCCACGCTCTCAAGGCAATAGACCAGCGGCCCTCGAGTGACAGCCACCCTGCCCTCATGTCGCTTAACCTTTGGATGTGCCTGGCGAAGCCGTATGGTTGTATCAAAATCGAACTCCACGGTTTCACCTTCGAGATTCCAGGCGCGCCTGATCGATTCGCAGCCTGCCTGACGCGGGTCATATCCTGAAGCTGGACCTTGATCGCCCGTTAGAGGCGGGCCGATCCAGGAAGGTACGCGGACATGGAGGGTAAATTCCGCCTCCTGCTCCGGCTGGACGTGAATCTTCACCTTCCCCTGCCATGGGAGTTCGGACTCGATCTTGAGCTTTACAGGCACACCTGTATCAACGGTTGTTTCGTTCCCGACGAATTGATGGACCCAGATGTTATTCTCGTCAACCGAGTAGATGTATTTGCCAATATCGGCAAAAGTCCGAGAAAGATTGGATGGGCAGCATGGAACCACATACCAGCCTTGGCGTGTCACACCGCCATGCACTTCCAGGGGGTTGTTATATAGATAGGTGTCTCCGCTTTGCCCCATGCCAACATTGGCAGCGTTGTAGAGCTGCCACTCGAACAGGTCGCTGTAGCGCGCCTCGCTTGTAAGCAGTGTCATTTCCCAATTCCAGAGCAGGCTGGCGATCGAGGCACACGTTTCGGCGTAGGCGAGCTCAGGATCGAGCTCGTAATCCTGGCCAAAGCCTTCGATCTCAGGAGCAGAGCCAAGCCCGCCCGTCACGTACATGCGGCGGCTGACCATCCGGTCCCAGGCCTGTTGGAGCGTGGACAACATAACTGCGTCCGGCTTTTCACGCAGGATCATGGCGATCGCGATTTCGAGATAACCAAAGCGGACGCTGTGCCCTTCCGGCCTGGTCTGTTTACGGATGGGTGCATGCTGCTGGGCATAATACCCAAGAAACTCCGTGAGATAGCGGCGTGCCCGGCTGAAGCTTCTCTTCTTTGCAAAGTTATCTCCCGGCAGGTGAAAGCCAGAGGCTTCCGGGTTCTCAGCCCTATAAGCCTGGTGGAGTTTATTAACGGTCTCCTTGCGTGCCTTATGGCTACGGAATTGTCGATAGAAGTGGATCGGGAAAAAGGGAGTCCGGCCGCGGCGTTCGACAAACTGCGCAGCCAGCTCGAGGTATGTTTCTTTGCCCGTTATCCGGTACAGGCGAACCAGTGCAATCTCGATCTCTTCATGTCCA
>DATAKV010000336.1:0-4608 GCA_036261375.1 Anaerolineales bacterium | reverse complement strand
CCGGACGCCGTCCTGAACAAGATGCTCCTGGCGCGGCTGGACCTCTCGGAGGATATCCGCATAGAGCGTATGGATGAGCCGGCCGCCATGAATGCCTTTTACCGGGGTGACGTGGCCGGAGTGCTGATCATCCCACAGGGGTTCAGCGAGCAGGCCTCTGCGGGTCATATTGCGGATGTGCAGCTTAAACTGATCGCCGAATCTTCCTCTGCAGCAGGACAATCGCTGTACCAGCTATTGAGAGGCCCGATCTCGCAGCTGCTGAGTGCGGTGGAGATCGCCCGTATCTCAGCCGACGTGCAGGGAGATCCGTCCGAGTACGGGCCGGCCTTCGAGCTGGCCTGGGGCAAATGGGACGTACACTCGCGCATCCCGCTTGTGCAGACTGAACTGGCCGCGGGAAATGAAGAAGAAGACTGGACCGGCGGCAATCCTTATAACCAGGCCTCACCCGGAATCCTGGTGCAGTTCGCCATCTTTGGATTAGTGACCTCGGCCCAGATCCTGGTGCAGGAGCGCAAGAGCCGCACACTGCAGAGGCTGATCACGACCGCCATGAAGCCCTGGGAGATCGTCGCCGGGCATATGCTGGCGATGTTCACCGTTGTCTTTTTACAGACCGTGATGCTTGTCCTGTTTGGGCAGTGGGTTCTGAACGTGGACTACCTGCGAGAGCCGCTGGCTGTGCTGTCCGTGGCGATCACGCTGGGACTGTGGGTTGCTTCGATGGGACTGCTGATCGGTGTCCTCGCCAAAGCGGAAGACCAGGTCATCCTGTATTCCATGGTCGCCATGTTCCTGTTCTCGGCGCTGGGCGGCACCTGGTTCCCGCTGGAAGTGGCCGGCGGCGCGTTCGCGGCCATCGGTACGCTGATGCCGTCCGCCTGGGCGATGAACGGCCTGCAGAACATCCTTATCCGCGGGCTGGGGTTTGAGTCGGTGGGACTGCCCGTGGTAGTCCTGCTGGCCTACGCCGGCCTGTTCTTCCTGCTGGCCGTCTGGCGCTTCCGCAGGATGGAGATGTAAGCCTGTCCGCCCGGCCAGGGGAATACCCCTCTCCCGCCTGAGGCGTTCCTTCGTCGAATGCGTATACTATATAGTGCCGCATAATCTGCTTAACTTTTACTTGGATTTTCAACCTATAAATCAAAACGAAAAGTAAAGTTAATCATGAGACAAGCGGTAAGCATAGGAATCAAAAGGAGATGTCCATGAAAATCAATCGATCGGGTCTCTTCTGGGGACTGCTTTTGATCGGAGCGGGCGCGGTGGCGCTTGGCCAGCAAATGGGATACATCGAGCAGTTCAACAATCCGCAATTCTGGATCTGGGTCTTTGCCGTGGTCAGTCTCGTGGCAGTCATTGAATATGCCTTGAGCGGCTGGAAGCAGTGGGGCTGGCTGTTCCCGGCCGGTGTCTTTGGCGGCCTGGCGCTGGTGATCACCCTGGCGACCAATGGTGTGGGCAGCGCGGCCGTTGCCACGCCTTTGTTCGTCGGTCTGCTCATTCCATTTGCTGCTGCCTACCTCACGGATCGCACGAATAACTGGTGGGCGCTGATCCCCGGCGGCGTGATGTTGTTCCTGGCTCTGGTCACTCTTCTGGTCGACACGGTGGGCGGTGAATGGATCGGAGCGATGTTCCTGCTCCTGATCGGTCTCGCCTTTCTGGCCATCTACCTCAACAACCGGACGCGCACCTGGGCCCTGCTCATAGCCTACATCTTTGGCGTGATCAGCATTGCGCCGATGCTGGCTTCGGGCGGAGATGATGCGGCGTACTTTGGCTCCATCTTCCTGCTTGCCATAGCCCTGCCGTTCTTTGCAGTGTACCTGCGGTCGGCAGAGAACTGGTGGGCGATCATCCCGGCCGGCGTCATGAGCACCTTGGCCGTGATCGCAGCCCTGGCTATTGCAGGATTGATCAATGAGGATGGCGGGCCGGGCAGCTTTGTCAGCGCCGGGTTTGTCAACGCCCTGTTGATGGGCGGCCTGGCGGCTACCTTTGCCATTGTCTGGCTGCGGCACAACAAGGACTGGGCCCGGATCGTGACCCTCATCCTGGCAGTTCTGGCGGTCGGCTCGGTGTTCTTCTTCAACTACTACGATATCTTCTGGCCGCTGGCCTTCATCCTGGGCGGGCTGTATCTCTTTTATACGGCCCTGCGGCCGCGAACTGCATAAATGGTTTACAATCACAGGACCCTCCAAGAACGGAGGGTCCTGTGATTGTAAAAACAAATGAATATAAGGTGGATAACATGGAGATCAAAACAGCTCAACACGATGTGCAAACTACATTTCTGCGCGGCGCGGTAGGACAGACCGTTTCCGGTCTGATCTGGCTGGCCTCGGCGGCGATCGGCACCTGGGGAACAGAGCGCCAGGCGATCCTGGTACTGGTGTTGGGCGGCATGTTTATCTTCCCGCTGACGCAGCTTGGCTTGCGCCTGCTGGGGCGTCCCGCCGGCCTTCCTGCCGGCCATCCCATGAATGCCCTGGCCATGCAGGTCGCCTTTATGCTCCCACTGAATATGCTGCTGGTTGGGGCAGCAGCCCTGTATAACATCAACTGGTTCTATCCGGCGTTTATGCTGATCGTTGGCACACATTACCTGCCGTTCATTTTCCTTTATGGCATGTGGGAGTTTGGGGTACTGGCCGCATTGCTTATCTTTGGAGGCGTTGGGATCGCGATGTTGTTCCCCGATTCATTCACACTGGGCGGGTGGGTTACCGCCATTCTCCTATTGCTCTTTGCGGTGTTCGTGCAGTTTTCCTCCCGTATCCCACGACAATAATCCTGTCCATCTGCTCATACTATCCATTTGGACACACTATCCATTCGGATAGTGAAAAACTCTCCTGTAGTTGGGGGAGTTTTTTGTTTTGCCCGGATAGGATTGGGAGAAAGGAGATGTTACCATGTCACCGAACGTGCTCATCAATATTGGAAGTTTCGCCATTCTCACGATTTTATGGCTGGGTTTTGGAGCGGCACTGCTCTTCAACCCGGCGCTGCTCGATTCCACCTGGCAGCTTTTCCGCGGCCTGCCGATGATCGCCCAGATCGGGCTGGGACTGCTGCTCCTGCCGCTCGTCGCCGGATTGTGGGTCTGGGAGACTCCCTGGCCGTTGTGGATCCGGGTGATCCTGGTCCTTGGCCTGGCCTGGGCAACGATCTACACCTTCCTGCCGAAGCAGGCTTGATATTCATCCTTCAAGAAGGAAACCAACCATGACGCAAACACTGATCGCACTTTCCTACTGGCTCCACTCGCTGGCAACGGTCGTCCTGATCGGGCACTATCTCCTGCTGGCCATCCTCTATCTGCCCGCCATGCGCAAAACCTCTTTGGAGGTGATCGGCCCGATCCTGAGTGACATCTCCAGACACAGCCGCCGCTGGATGTATGCCTCCCTGATCGTATTCACGCTCACCGGCATCTACCTGATGTTCCTGGATCCAAATTACTTTGGCGTGGGCGACTTCCGCAATTTCTGGAGCATCATGATGCTGGTCAAGCACATCCTGATCGTGGGCATGATCGCCGCCGGGTTCTGGTTCAACGCCTTCCTGCGGGTCGGCCCCATGCTCAGCTCGCGCAACAGCGCAGAGCAGGCCTTTGCCCGCTTCAGGCTCTTTGTCAATATCATGGCGGTCAGCGGAGTAATTGTCTTATTGCTGACGGCCCTGGCGCAAATACAATGAACACAACATACAAACCCATTCTACGGACGTATCAAAGCGAAGATGACTACTGGCGCATAAGACAATTCCTGCGTGACGTCTCGCTGCTCAACGACCGGCATGACTATTCCTGGCCGCTCCTGCGCTGGGATTACTGGGTCTGGCATGTCAACATGAATATCTGCCATCTACAGCTGGAAGAGGTTGTGACCCTTTGGGAGGCAGACGGGCAGATCGTGGCCATGCTCAACCCGGACAGCCCGGGCGAGGCCTATTTTCAGGTTCATCCCGCCTATCGACACCTTGTCTCCTTATCCGATATGCTGGATGTTGCCGAGCAGAAATTATTCAAGACGAACGAGACGGGTAAAAAAGATCTGCTGGCCTGGGTAAACGAGTCTGACGCAAAGACAAAGGCACTTTTCGCCGAGCGCGGCTATGCCCGCTCCAGGTTCAAAGCTGAACACATGCGCAGCCGCTCCTTTACTCAGCCGGTCCCGGAACCTGTTCCTCCAGAGGGATACACCGTCCGTGCCCTGGGGGATGAGAATGAGCTTCCCGCCCGCAGCTGGCTCTCGTGGAAGGCCTTCCATCCCGACGAGCCGGACGAAAAATACCAGGGCTGGGAGTGGTATAAAAACGTCCAACGTATTCCGCTCTACCGCCGGGACCTGGATATCGTCGCCGTCGCGCCAGATGAGGAGCTGGCCGCCTTCTGCACGGTCTGGTTCGACGATGTGACCCGCACGGCGGTCTTCGAGCCGGTCGGCACACATCCGGAGCACCAGAAACGCGGTCTGGGCAAGGCGGTCATGAGCGAGGGACTACGCCGTGCTCAGAGACTCGGCGCGACGCTTGCCACGGTCAGCTCGTACTCTGACGGGGCCCACGCCCTCTACCACTCCATGGGCTTTACCG
>DATAKV010000313.1:0-19074 GCA_036261375.1 Anaerolineales bacterium | reverse complement strand
GCGCGTGGCCCGGGATGAGATCGATGAAGTCTGGATCTTCAATTTCCCACACGCCGGTTTCTACGAATCGATCATGGCTGGACCCGGTGCCTTCTGGTGCAACGCGCCCCCGCTGAAGCATACGGAGGCCTCCGGGCGGCGGTTTGTCATCATGGGCTTTTCCTATGAACGCGGCGTCGGCGAGATGCTCGAAAACCTGGGCCACCGTGTCGAATCGATCATGCACAAAACATTCGAGAGGCTGGAAGGCGCCGATAACCTCTGGGAGCGCTTTTGCCGCTATGACAAAATCAGTCCCGGGAATGCGGCACTGGGCAACGTCCATTTTGCACCGAACAGTGATCGGGATTACGACTGGAATAATCCCTCCACGGTCCTCAGCGAGTGCGACGACTGGCTGTATAACTTCCCCAACTTCATGGGAGTAAAACGGGCAGTCACAGCCAGCGACTGGGGCAATGGGGACACCCGCAGGCATCACCGCTGGTGGCTCAACCATCTTCCCAAAACTGCCGGGCGAAGAAATGGCATTCATAACAACTGGTGGCAGTACATCATGAACCCCAACAACGTGAATGCATAGATGCGGATAAAGAACGCAAATTGCATGCAAAATTGTTAGGGGAGTGTTTCAATTTTGTAATCTTTTTTCATAGAGTTAGCGAATAAAATCGAATTCAGGGAAGTCAGATATTGGATCCATCTTTCCCGAACGAATTCTAATAACGATACTCTTGCCCACACGCAATGAACAGGCTAGCCTACCCGCACTACCGAATCTCGCCGTACGTTATCGTCGCGCTCATTTTTGTGCTGTATATGGCAGCCTTTTTCTATCTTCACGACTGGGCAGGGATCGGGGTTGCATCCCTGTCTATTCTTCCTGTGATTGGCGCCAGCTGGTATTTTGGGATCAAAGGCGGGATATTGGTGGCGTTCCTCTCCACCCTGGCAAACAGTTATTTGCTGGCCGTGGAGGGTTATCGTATGGATATCCTGGTACGGAACCCAGGTAACCTGGCCGGTGCGGTTTCCCTGTTTGTCATCGCCATTGTCTTCGGGCGGCTGTCAACCGTTACACGTGACCGCCAAGAGATCCTGACAAAGCTCGAACAATTCGAAAGGGAACGTGAACTTCACACGGCTTTTCTTGAGAAACTAAACGGGATCACGGCAATGGCCCTGGAAGCCGACAGCCTCCCGGCCACCCTGGACATTTTGACCGAACAGATTGCCAGGCTTTTCGCTGCGGATGATGTCTTCCTCAGCTTCTGGGACAACACCCTGGGTGTACCGATCCCCTACACAGCGTACGGATCGATGTCGGATGTCTATCCTCATATACGGGTGGAGCCGGGCGAAGCCACGCCGGCCAGCTCTGCCATGAAAGCCAAACATCCCCTCGCCATCCCCAATGTCCATGATTCGCCTTATGTGAGTGCAGCATTGGCTGCTACTTTCCCCAGCCGTTCCATGCTCGCCATCCCTTTGATCACTCAGCGTCATAAACTGGGTGCAATCATTCTCGGATACAGCAAAGAGCGTTCATTCACCGAAAAGTACATTTCCCAGGCCGAGGTGGTTGCCGAGCAGTTGGCATTGGTTGTATCCAAGTCCCAGTTGCTGGAGGAGGAACGAAAACAGTTGCGCCGGTTAAAGGCGCTACACGATGTAGCTCTGACCTCCATCGGCGCTGACAATGAAGATGAGCTGATCGAGCGCGTGACCGGGATCATCGGCAACAACCTGTTCCCGGATAATTTCGGGATCCTCCTGCTGGATGAAAATGCCAGCGTCCTTCGCCCTCATCCATCGTACAGGTTCTATAACACTACGAAAATGGACCTGAAAGAGCTGGCTCTTGGGAGCGGGATTAGCGGCCAGGTCGCGCTGAGCGGACAGCCGCAGCGCATTGGAAATGTAAGATTCACCGAGCTGTATATCGAGATGGATACCAGCACCCTCTCCGAACTTTGTGTCCCCATTAAATTCAAGGAAAATGTACTGGGCGTGATTAACGCCGAAAGTACGAAGCAAGATGCATTTACCGAAGACGATGAACGCCTGCTCGTCACCCTTGCAGGCCAGCTTGCCACTGCTATTGAGCAGCTTCGCCGTGCCCAGGCAGAACGCAAGTGGCTCGACCAGTTGGCCCATTCCAACGATCTCATCTATTCCATTGCACAGATTACGACCCAGGTAGAACGATCCCTGAGTCCCGAAGAAATCATTCGGGAACTTGGCAGTGAGCTGGGGAAAATTGGCCTGACGTGTATCCTTGCCAGGTACAGTGACGAGTTGAATTCTTTTACCATCAGTTACACGTCCATGGAGCCGAAGCAGCTTGCCATTGTGGAAAATGGGCTGGGGTATCCACTGATCAACTATACCTTCCCGCGTACCAAAATTGCGTCGCTTCTGCAAACAGAGGATATGCTTCGCCCGGCTGTCCTGGAGCATCCTGAGGAAGAGATCAACGCCCTGTTTACACGGATCAACCCGGCCGGTGTAACAGCTTTATTGCGGGCGATCGGTGTCAGCGAAAAGATTGAGCCGCTGCGGTTGCCGCTTGCCTTTGAAGAGAACCTGCTGGGTATGCTGTGGGTCTGGGGAGAAGGCATTACCCGATCAGACCTTCCGATCCTGTCGATCTTTGCCAAACAGGTAGGCATCTCTCTGGAACGGGCTCGCCTGTTTCAGGAGGTCCAAAACCTGGCGCTCACCGATCCGTTGACTCGCTTGCAGAACCGGCGGAGCGTCTTCGAGCTGGGACGGATTGAATTCTCCCGCGCCCAGCGCATGGAACGCCCGTTTTCCTGCATGATGCTGGACATCGATCACTTCAAAAAGATCAACGATACGTATGGCCACCAGACCGGAGACCAGGTGTTGCAGGAATTTGCCAGACGCTGCCGGACATCCATCCGGGAAATAGATCTGGTGGGTCGTTATGGCGGCGAGGAATTCATCATCCTGCTGCCGGAAACAGACCGCGATACCGCTGTCCAGGTAGCAGAACGCTTTCGCTTATCGACCACAGAACTGCCGTTCAAAGTTGCGGAGGGAGAATTAAACGTTACGGTCAGCATCGGCGTGGCGATGAAGGATGAAAACACCACTCACCTGGAAGCCCTGGTTGCCCGTGCCGACCAGGCTTTATATATCGCCAAACATAAAGGCCGTGACCGGGTGGCGATCAGCGTTTAGTGTCGATCTGCCACACCTGGTAGTTCCCTAACTTCCCACCCTCGCCATCGGAATAAAAAGTCTCACGGATCGTGAAACCGGCCGCCTCTGCCAGCACGGACAATTCCTCTTCGCTGAAGTGGTGAACATAGCGCAACCCCTCTCCCCCGCTGCGCCAGTCGAGCAGGTGATCGCCGGGGTCTACGGCATCACTCGAAAGACCTGCTTTTGACCAATCCTGGATCCTGGCTCTCAGTTTTTCACTGTTCAGGAACTGCCAGTTGGAGAAAATAAACGTCCCACCTCCGGATAACAGACGGCGCACAGCTCGCAGGAACTCCAAACGCATCTCAGTAGACGGAATGTGATGCAGGACGGCAAACGCCGTGATCAGTGACCAGCCACCGGAAAGCGAGAGCTGACCGCTGAGCGCCGAAAGCTGTGTCAAATCCACTTGCATAAATCTGGCAGAAAAACCTGCCCCATCGAACTCCGCCTCCTTCAGCAGCGGCGCACTGAAGTCTACACCCAGGTAGGGGCCGCGATGACCGCGCCTTGCGAGCTCGCGTGCAAGCTCGCCATTTCCACAGCCCAGGTCCAGGATCGATTCGTCACCCGTCAGGCTGTCGAACACGCGTCGCACGCCGGGCTGGATGCGGTGCCGCGTCGCCGAAAACGGAGCGCCAAAACGCGTATAGAACTCTCGATTAATCTCAACTAAGCGTGCGGCGGTGATCGCGTCCATGAGGCGATTATAACGGTATAATTTTCAGCTCAATGACCATGCACTCCGAACGACAGGCACGCTGGCGCGCAACGCACCTGCTCACCCCCGATAAAAAGGACCTCGCACGCACCGTGCTCGAGGAGATCCGCCGCGGGCGCGATGTGACCAAGACCCTGCGCAGCCACCCGGTCCTGGGCGGCGGGTATTTGAACAAGTCCATGCTGGTGGCGATCTATAAAGAAATGGTCGCCGCCGGAGAGCTGGAGGAGGACGCCCGCCTGCTCGAGCGGATCCGCATGAAGCCGATGCGCACCCTCTCGGGTGTGACCACTGTCACGGTCCTGACCAAGCCCTATCCGTGTCCCGGTAAATGCATCTTCTGCCCCACCGACGTGCGCATGCCCAAGTCCTACCTGCCCGACGAGCCCGGGGCGATGCGCGGCCTCGAGCACCAGTTCGACCCGTACGCGCAGGTCCGCTCCCGGATCGACCAGTTGAAATCGGTCGGACATCCCACCGATAAGATCGAGCTGCTCATTCTCGGCGGGACGTGGTCCTCCTACCGCCGCGATTACCAGGAATGGTTCATCAAGCGCTGTTTCGATGCGATGAATGAGATCAACGATCGAGACCGGGTGTACATCGAAAAGATCGAAGTGGATCTTGCGCGGGCGCATGCCATCAACGAAACAGCCGGCCACCGCAACGTGGGTCTCGTTATTGAGACGCGACCCGATGAGATCAACCCCGACGAAATCCGCTGGCTGCGTCACCTGGGCGTGACCAAGGTCCAGATGGGCGCGCAAAGCCTTGACGATCACATCCTCGAGATCAATAAGCGCGGGCATGACGTCGAATGCACACACCGCGCCGTTGCGCTGCTGCGGGCGGCCGGGTTCAAAGTCGTCCTGCACTGGATGCCGAACCTGCTTGGCGCAACGCCCGGCTCAGACCGCCAGGATTTCGCCCGCCTGTGGGACGGCCTGTGCCCGGATGAGATCAA
Organism: Anaerolineales bacterium; assembly: GCA_036261375.1. Taxonomy (GTDB): domain Bacteria; phylum Chloroflexota; class Anaerolineae; order Anaerolineales; family Villigracilaceae; genus Defluviilinea. Next base: position 14,158 of record DATAKV010000313.1, on the reverse strand, counting down.
GATCTATCCCAACCAGCTTCTGACCAACGCCGAATTATATGAGTACTGGCAGCGCGGCGAATTCCACCCTTACACCACTGAGCAGCTCATCGAGCTGATCGCCGACGTTAAGCCAACCATTCCGGGCTATTGTCGCGTCAACCGGGTAATACGCGATATTCCTTCCACAAACGTGGTCGAAGGGAACCGGCGCACAAGTCTGCGGCAGGATATCCATAACGAGATGAAACGCCGCGGCACAACCTGCCAGTGCGTGCGCTGCCGCGAGGTGCGCGGCAAACCTGTCCAGGCGGAGGCGCTGCGGCTGGATGACCTGGTCTATCCCGCAGGCGCGGCTGAGGAGCATTTCATCTCCTTTGTCACACCGGATGACAGGCTGGCAGGCTTCATCCGCCTGTCTCTGCCAAGCCAGGGTTCTCCTGAGACAGGCATCCGCGACCTGGAAGGCGCAGCCCTGATCCGTGAAGTACACGTCTATGGTCAATCCCTGCCCGTCGGGGCGGAGAAAAAAGGGGCGGCACAGCATGCCGGCCTGGGCACACGCCTGCTGGGCGAAGCCGAGTCGGTTGCCAGGGACCATGGCTTCCAGCGCCTGGCGGTCATCTCGGCTGTGGGCACGCGGGAATACTATCGGGAGCGGGGCTTCGAACGCGGGGATTTATATCTGCTGAAAACCTTGTGAAGATCGTTTGAAGAAGTTGTAAAAGCCCGCTTTTCCACGTAAGAAACAGCAGACTTTCATATTCCAACTTTCAACAGGTAGTATTGGCCTGCCGGAGTTGCCAGTATAGGACAATTAATGGATTAGAGTTGTGTTAAACCTCCGGTTGTGTGCTTGACTAGCATTTTGCAGAGTGTGACAATATTATTTATGGACTATAAGGACTACTACAAAATCCTGGGTGTGGAACGAAAAGCCAGCGAAGAGGAGATCCGCAAGGCCTACCGCGACCTGGCAAAACAACATCACCCGGATCGAAACCCCGACAATAAGCAGGCTGAGGAACGTTTCAAGGAGATCAATGAGGCCTACCAGGTCCTGAGCGATCCCCAGAAGCGCAGCGTCTATGACCGCGTCGGCAGCGATTACTCAAACTGGCAGCGGCGCGGCGCGCCTGGCGATTTCAACTGGAACGACTACGTTGGCGGCTTTCCCGGCGGTGCGCGTGTAAACTATGAAGACCTGGAGGAAATGTTTGGCGGGGCAGGCGGAGGCGGCTTCTCCGATTTCTTCCGCACCATCTTCGGCATGCGGGAAGAACAGGCTGCCCGCGCCCGTTCACAGGGGTACCAGCAGGCACTCGATATCACCATGGAGGAGGCCTATAAAGGCACCACGCGCGTCCTCCAGAACAACGGCAAACAGAAACAGGTCCGCATTCCGGCCGGCGTTCGAACAGGCTCCAAGGTTCGTGTGGCAGGCGGTGGTCCGAACGGGACCGACCTGTACCTGATCATCGATGTGAAGGAGGACAGCCGCTTCGAGCGACGCGGCAATGATCTGCATACGACGGCCACCGTCAATGTGTTCACGGCCATTCTTGGCGGCGAGGCCGAAGTGGAAACCCTGGATGGAAGGATCAAGCTGAACGTCCCTGCCGGGACGCAGCCGGAGCAGGTCTTCCGGCTGGCCGGCCGCGGCATGCCGAACGTGAAGAACCCGGATCAAAAGGGGGACCTGTACGTTCGTTTGAAAGTTCAAATCCCCAAATATCTTTCAGCAAAACAACGTGAATTGCTGGATGAAGCCTCACGGCTTAAGTTCTAGGAAGGATAAATGAAACGCGTTTTACTTATACTCTCGATTTTGATCCTGGCTTCCCTGGCATGCCAGACGACTGCTCTCCCGACTCTGGCACAACCGACATCTGCCCCGGCAAACCCGGTATCTCCTCCCATGCTGCCTGAATTGACCAACCCATCCGAGAATGAGGAGCGCCTGGTGGCTCTGTATGCCCAGGTAATTCCCGGGGTGGTTTCCTTAAATACAGGCAGGAGCCAGGGCTCTGGATTTGTCTTTGACAGCAATGGCCACATCATCACCAACCAGCATGTCGTGGATGGGGCCAGTGAAGTGGAGGTGGCTTTCACCTCCGGTTATAAGGCCTATGGAACGGTGATCGGCGCGGATGTGGATGCCGATATCGCGGTGGTCAAGGTGGAAGCGCCCACCGACCAGATCTATCCGCTGGCGATCGGCGATTCCAGCCAGCTGCAGGTGGGCCAGTCTGTTGTGGCGATCGGCAACCCGTTCGGCCTGAACGGAACGATGACCGTCGGCATTGTCTCCGGGCTGGGCCGCACCCAGTTCGCCCATGCATCCCCGGAAGGCGGTTTCTTCAGCACCGCCGACATCATCCAGACCGACGCGGCCATCAACCCCGGCAACTCGGGCGGTCCGCTCTTCAACATGAATGGTGAAGTTGTCGGTGTCAACCAGTCCATCCGAACTGAAAATGTAAACGAGATTACTGGCAATGCGGTCAACTCCGGGGTTGGCTTTTCGATCTCGATCAACCTCGCAAAGCGTGTTGCACAGGGTTTGATTGAAGACGGCAGTTACGAATATCCATACCTGGGCATCTCCTCCCGCGATGATCTTACCCTGGCCGAGATCGAGGCATTGGGGCTCAACACTTACAACGGCGCGTATGTCGCCACTGTCACCGAAGGCGGCCCGGCCGACCAGGCGGGCATCCGCGGCGGCACGACCCCGACCAGCCTTCCCACAGTGAATGCCGGCGGCGATGTCATCACTGCCATCGATGGCGTGCCGGTCAATAATTTCGACCAGCTTTTGAGCTACCTGGTCACAAACAAGGCGCCCGGAGAAACGGTGACTCTCACCGTCCTGCGTGACGGGCAGACTCTCGACGTTCCTGTCACTCTGGGCGAGCGTCCATAATAAAAATAAAGACGTGGCATGCCACGTCTTTATTTTTTATCCAAATCGTTCCTCGCGCCATACATCCGCGCGGTTGTGATAGCCTGCCTGTTCCCAGAACCCGCGCCTGTCACGCGGCATGAATTCGAGGGAGCGCACCCATTTTGCGCCCTTCCATAAATAGGGGGTCTCGAGGTTCTTCTGGCTGGGGAGGTGACCCACCACGCCGCGCAAGGGGTATCCATGATCGGGGGAGATCGGCTCGCCGTTGAAGTGGGTGGCGAGCAGGAAATTTTCCTGCAGCACCACTTCCAGCGGCAGGTTCACGGTAAACCCGTATTCGGCGTGCTGCATCACATGCGTAGCTTCAGGCTTGATCTTGAAAAGGCCATTTTCGACCATGGTTTTGACCGAAATACCTTCCCAGACTGTGTCGAATGTGCTCCAGCGGGTGACACAGTGGATGTCCATCTGGATGCGGGTACGGGGCAGCTGGTTGAACTCATCCCAGGTCCAGCGCTTCTCTGCCTCTACCAGGCCCCAGACACGAAAGTCCCAGGTTGCAGCATTAAAATGAGGCACCGGCCCGTAGTGCAGAACCGGAAACTTAAAGGTTAGCGCCTGTCCCGGTGGGAGGCGCCCCTCCTGGCGGACGCGTTCCTCTTCCTTGCGACGGTCAGTTCCTTCGAATGTAAACATGCATCATACTCCTTCGCAAATTATAACAATTTCCACACAAAATAGACTCTACGGGCAGGGAATTTGTTACAATCTCACCTGGATTACCAAAATCCTGTTGGTGACCTTGCATATTCGGCAGGAGAGTTTTGAAAGGTTCAAAAACAAACCGGTTTATAATCACACGGGAGAGTCCCTCAAATCTCATGCTATTAAGTAACTTTTTTGAATTCTTTGGCGTCCTGTATACAGAGCAGGATAAAAATGGAAGCAGATCCCAATGACGGATGGAATCGCTCTCCTCAAAGCGGCTCAAAAACTCGACGAAGAGGCGCTGACCGCCATCTTTGATCAGTACGCGCCTGCCATCTATAAATATACACTGCGACTATGCCATGACCCAATCGTGGCAGATAACATTGTCGGCGACGTGTTTGCCCAGCTGCTGGAGCAATTTGCGGGCGGAAAAGGTCCAAGAACAAATCTTCGTTCTTATTTGTATCAGACAGCCTACCACCTGGTGGTAGACCGCTCACGAGACAACCAGCACAATGCGCCGCTCGAGATCGCCGTGGGCACCTATGAAAAGGGACATTTCACGCCCACCCAGACCCAGATCGAAGAGCGGGTGATGATGGAAGCCCTGATCTCGGCGATGAACACCGAGCTGACCGACGACCAGCGGCATGTGATTATTCTCCGCTTTCTGGAGGATTTCAGCCTCAAAGAGACTGCGGAAATTATCGGTAAGGAAGTCAACAATATCAAGGTTATACAGAACCGAGGCATCGCCAAGTTGAGAAAGTCCCTGGGTCTTCAGCTTGAAGAAAACTGGTAACACGAATGGAATACAATCCCAAAGACGTCGACGTCATACATCTGCTTAAAAAACTGAAGGATTCCAATGGGGTTTATCCACAGGAAATGCTGGTCTCGCGCCGCCAGGGGTACCTGAAACAGGTGGCAGAGATCGGCGGTGCTGCGGGTCTGGCGATGGGATTGAAGAACACCTTCAAGAACGGAGGCGGAGCGAGTTCCGCTCCCGCAGCGGGGACACTGGTGGAGGCTTTGCTGGTTGTGGCCATTATCGCCGAAGCAGGAGCCGTGGCTTATTTTTACCGCGATAAAGTGTCGGACTTCTTCCAGTCTATTTCAAATTCGCCCCGGGTAGAAATGGTGACCGAAGTGCCTGCAGCCGCATCGGCCGTGCCGGCTCTCGACTTCACATCCACTCCCCTAATCGCTGTGACAGGGACAAACACGGAGACCGCGACACCTTCAAGCACACCCACGGTGGTATTTGCCGCTGAAGCCACACAACGGGAGGATGGAGAGGACAGCGCAGGCACCACAAATCCATCGGTGTCGACGCCAAATCCCGGCAATAACAACACCAACAACGGCAACCAGTATGGTCTGACACCCAAACCCGAGCGGACGAGGGAACCGGGGAATGATGTCAGCGAAAACAATAATAACGACGAGCAGCAGAGTAATCCTGGCCGAGGAAAGAATAGATAGAGCAAGATCCGAATAAGCCCTGGAGAAATGGGAGGCAGTTATGCCTCCCATTTATGTTTTACTAACACTCTCGTGCTACACTAGGACCTTTGAAATGGAAGTGTCCGTTGCAGGGTGCCGGGAGCGCCGGTAAGAAGCCCATCGCCATGGATACATTCCACGGAAAGAGCCATACGGAATTAAACCGGGAAGCAGTATAATTTTTTGCCTGAGAAGGTACATCATGCTGAAAAACTTTGTAAAGATTTTTGGGGGCGACCCCAACAAAAAAACCATCGAACAATACAGCGGTCTTGCCCGCCAGATCAACGCGCTCGAGGCTGAGTTCGAAGCCTTGAGCGATGAGGCGCTGCGCGCAAAGACCGATGAATTTCGGAAGCGCATCGCCGACTCTGTGGGGAATACGGAAGGGCTGGAGGAAGGCGAGGATTTCAGGCTCCAGCAGGATGCGCTCGAGGAGATCCTGCCTGAGGCGTATGCGGCGGTGCGCGAAGCGTCCAAGCGGACGATCGGCCAGCGCCACTATGATGTCCAGTTGATCGGTGGGATTGCTCTGCACCGCGGCGCCATCGCCGAGATGCGGACCGGCGAGGGAAAGACGCTCGTCGGCACCCTGCCCATGTATCTCAACGCGCTGCTGGACAGGGGAGTCCACCTGATCACGGTCAACGATTACCTGGCACGGCGTGACGCGCGCTGGATGGCGCCGATCTTCCATATGCTGGGGCTTTCGGTCGGGGTGCTGCAGATGGCCGCTGCCACCGAAAACGGCAAGAAGGCCTTCATTGTCGATTTCGAGCGCGAGTCGCCGCACGAGGACCAGAGACATCTGCGCCTAGTGGACCGCCGCCTGGCCTACGAATGTGATATCACCTACGGCACCAACTCGGAATTCGGGTTCGATTACCTGCGCGACAATATGACTATGCGCTTGAGCGACCGCGTCCAGCGCGGCCATCATTACGCCATTATCGACGAGGTGGATAATGTGCTGATCGACGAAGCGCGCACGCCTCTCATTATTTCAGGTCCTTCGTCAGGCGACCTGGAATGGTATGGCAAAATGTCTCAGGTTGTGAAACAGCTGCGTCCTGAGGATTATGAGGTGAACGAAAAGGACCGCAACGTTTCGCTCACCGAAGTGGGCCTGGCGCATGCGGAGCAGCTGCTGGGCCAGCCGCTGATGGATCCGGACCGGCCGGAGGATGTAACCCCGGAACAGGCACGCCTCAGAGGCTATCTTGAACAGGCGATGCGCGCCCAGTATGTGTTCAAGCGCAACAAGGATTACCTGGTGCAGGCAGGCAAGGTGGTGATCGTGGACGAGTTCACGGGACGCCTGATGCCCGGACGGCGCTGGAGCGATGGTCTGCACCAGGCCGTGGAAGCAAAAGAGGGTGTGAAGATCGAGCCCGAGAACGTTACATACGCCACGATCACCCTGCAGAACTATTTCCGCATGTATAAGAAGCTGGCCGGTATGACCGGTACGGCGATCACCGAGGCAGAAGAATTCAGCAGGATCTATAAGCTGGAAGTCGTACCGATCCCGCCCCATCTGGAGTACCAGGCATTTGGCAAGGATGCACCGCTGGTGGAGATCAAAGCCAAGGATGAGGATGGGTATTCCTATTTCTATTTTGCGAAACGTGACGATTCTTCCCAGGCACCCATTTTTTACCGCCGCAAGGATTATCCCGATGTCATCTATAAGACAGTTGAAGCCAAGCTGCGCTCGATCGTGATGGAGATCGTACGCGAGCATGTGCGCGGGCGACCCATGCTGGTGGGAACGACATCTGTGGATTCGTCGGAGCTGCTTTCGAATCGGCTCAAAGCCGACTCCGTCCGGCGCCTGCTGCAGATCGCTCTCGTCCGCCGGGTATGGATGGAGGCCAATAAGCGCGAGGAGGATGGCAGGCTGATCCCGGAGCTGCAGCAGTTCAACGAGCCGCTGGAAAAGGTCACGCCTGATTCTCTGAGGAAGTTTATCCAGCCGTTTGGGATCACGAACATCAATCTGGAAGACCCGTCCAATCTGCCGGTGATCCTCGAGCTCCTGCGGCTGGAGGATCGGGATGTGGAGCGGCTGAAGAAGGTCATCCAGGGCGGCGTTCCGCACCAGGTCCTGAATGCCCGCAAGCATACGGAAGAGTCGCAGATCATCGCCGGGGCGGGCGCGTTCGGCGCGGTGACGATTGCCACCAACATGGCCGGTCGCGGCGTGGATATCAAGCTCGGCGGTGAGCTTGCCGAAGAGGTGATTACCGCTGTTAACCGCGTACTCGGCCGGGCGGGCTATGACAACCCTTTTGATATGACCCAGGAGGAACGCCGGGCAGCTCTGAAGAATGTCGACCCGTCAAACTACGGTATCTACGATGCCGAAGTAAAGCTGTTCCTCCAGTACTTCGAAGATATGGAACGCGTCAAAGAACTTGGCGGCCTGCATGTCATCGGTTCGGAGCGGCACGAAGCGCGGCGCATCGACAACCAGCTGCGCGGCCGCGCCGCCCGCCAGGGCGACCCAGGCTCGTCACGTTTTTACCTGTCCCTGCAGGATGATTTGATGCGCATCCAGGGCGGGTCGCAGGTCAGTAGCCTGATGGAGCGCCTGCGGGTGGACGACTCGCTGCCCCTCGAAGTGCGGCTGGTCGGGAATGTGATCGAGCAGTCGCAGCACCGGATCGAGGGCGCCAACTCGGACGTACGCAAGCATCTGCTCGAATATGATGACGTGCTCAACAATCAGCGCGCCCAGATCTATGGGCAGCGCGACCGCATCTTCGTTAAGGAAGACCTGAGCGACGATATTTCTGAAATGCTGGAGCTCGAAGTCCGGCAGCGCGTCGAAACGGGACTCGCCGACGAGGAGGGTCCGTGGAAACTGATCGCCTGGCTCGAACAGATCCAGCCGGCGTTTATGGCAGGCGAACGGCTCTTCCCCAGCTTTGGCCTGGCCCTTCTGCTCGAGGAGCTCAAGGATAAACCCGACTTCCGCCAGGCCACGCTCGAGCTGGTCACCCGGGCGATCGAGCTGGAGAATGAGCATCACCTGCGCGCCATCGAAAGCCTGCTCGAGAATACCGAGCAAAGCCTGGAAGCCCAGATCGCTTCCCGCAGCGATTCGCTGGATGCCTACTTCGAAGGCCTGCGCGATATGGATGATGCCTCATTGCCGCGCCCGCAGAAGATGGTGGAAGAGATCAGCGCGCTGGTGGGCCTGCCCCTCAAGCTTAACAACGAGCAGATGCGGGCTTTGGGAGAAGATCCCGAGGAAGCCAAGGAAAGCATCCAAAAACTGGTTGCGGGCAACCTGACCGCGGTATATGCCTCCCGCGTCATCTCCGCGGTACAGAACCGGTTCGGCGAACCGATCGGTGAAAAGTTCGAGATCGCCGACTGGGATGACGCGACCGACAAGATCCTGGAGGCAGCCGAGAACGCTCTGGCCAGCCGTCGCGAGCGCCTGGTCGGTGTCAATGGACAGATCGGCCGCGATATCGACAACCTGATGGCGCGCGATCCTTCGATCGTGCAGCACGCAGGACAGGGATTAAAAGATACCTCGAAGCTCCAGCTTCTCCTCACCCTTCCGCAGGCCGCCCGCACGATGTTCGACCAGAAGACCCATCGCCAGGTACGCCAGGTGTTTCACCGCTTCAGCTACGTCTTTTTGATCGCCCAACTTCTCGACGGGCTGGAAGCAGACCAGGTGATCGAGAATGTACTGACCCATCTGGAAGAGGCGCAGGAGGCCCTGCAAATGGCCTGGGGCGAGCGCGAATATGGACGACTGTCTGCCAATGCCCAGAAGCTGGCCGATTTCGGCGAAGCCGCCAAACGGGCCTTCGGAGAGGAGCGGCTGAACGAGCCGGGGGCCAACCTGGGTGAATCGGACCGGGAGGCGTTGATCGAGTCGATCGGCGGATATGTCCTGAATGAAGTCCACAGACAGCTGCTGCTGGGCGCGACTTCCGAGCTGTGGGTGGAGTACCTGACCCGCATCGAAGCCCTGCGCGTTTCGATCAGCCTGGAGGCTTACGCACAGCGAGACCCACTGGTACAATATAAAGGACGAGCGTCTGAAATGTTCTCACAGCTGGTGGAAGATATCCGAGGGTTGGTGATCAGCAGAGTGTTTGCCTATCGCCCCAAACCCATCGAGATCACCCCTGTGGAAACGGCGGATGTTCCCGTATCAACTACGCAAACCGAACCAAATGATGGCAGCAGGAAGAAGAAAAGGCGACGCCACTAACCCTTACCCGTATGGCCACCGAACGAGTCACCGCATCCCTTCACACGTACCGCGCTCTGCCCAAAGTTGAGCTCCATCGCCATCTCGAGGGGTCGCTGCGGCTGGACACGATGGTCGACGTTGCCCGCCAGCATGGCATCACCATCCCTGCCGACGTACTGCGTTTAAGCAACCTGGTACAGGTGCAGGATGCCGACAAATTCACCTTTCAGAATTTCCTTGCCAAATTCAATACCCTGCGCCTGTTCTATCGCTCGCCCGATGTAATCGATCGCATCACGCGCGAAGCCGTGGAGGATGCCGCCAAAGACAACGTCCGTTATATGGAGCTGCGCTTTACACCCGTGGCTCTCAGCCGTGCGGAGCGCTTCCCACTCCACGATGTGATCGACTGGGTTCTGACCAGCGCCCGGGAAGCCGCCCAGAAATATAATGTGATCGTCCGTCTGATTGCCTCGGTCAACCGTCATGAAAGCACGGAATTGGCCGAGCAGGTGGCCTGGCTGGCGGCCGCCCACATCAAAGATGGGCTGGTAGCGCTCGACCTGGCCGGCAACGAGGCCGAATTCAAGACCGAGCCATTTTATGGTATTTTTAAGGAAGCCAAACAGGCCGGGCTGCATGTCACCATTCATGCGGGCGAATGGGGACCGGCCGTGAACGTGAAGGAAGCCATCGAGGAGATCGGTGCGGATCGGATCGGCCACGGCGTTCGTGTGCTGGACGACCAGGACACCCTGACCTTGGTACGTGAACGCAGGACCGCCTTCGAGGTTTGTGTGACCAGCAATTATCAATCTGGGGTGGTCCAGTCGCTCGAAACACATCCTTTGATGAGCATGCTCGAAGCGGGCGTCAACGTAACGATCAACACCGATGATCCCAGCATCTCACGGATCACATTGAGTCATGAGTATTACACGGCCTGCGAAGACCTGCATATGCCCCAAAGCACCCTGCGCCAGCGCATTGTGGCCGCCGCGGAGGCAGGCTTCCTGGCTCCAGGCGAAAAAGTGGAATTAGTGAACCAGTTGAAGAAGGACCTTAAGATGTAGAATCGCCACACCGGCAAGGATAGCAAAGGCGCTCCTTTGTGTTCTTCGCAAGACTGTGGATCCACCCGTAGCCTATCCTACAGCCAGCAGGTAGCCGGGACAACACCACCAAAGGAGACAGTATGAACGATTTTTTCAACGCACGTGATGTATTAAAGGTTGGGGATAAGGAATACGTCATCTACCGCCTCGATGCACTGGAAAAAGCAGGGCTGACAAGCCTGCAGCGGCTTCCATTTTCGATCCGCATCGTGCTGGAAGCGGCCCTCCGTCAATGTAACAATAACGAGATTACTCAGACCGATGTCCAGAACATCGCCGCCTGGACTCCCAAAGGGGCACGCCCGGGGATCCCTTTTCTGCCGGCGCGGGTCGTCATGCAGGATTTCACAGGAGTCCCGGCGGTCGTGGACCTGGCGGCAATGCGCTCCGCAGTGGCCCGACTTGGCGGTGACCCGAAGAAGATCAATCCGCTCGTGCCCGTGGACCTGGTCATCGATCACTCCATCCAGGTGGACTTCTTCGCCACCACCGACGCGCTGACCCGCAATACCGAGATGGAATTCCATCGCAACCGCGAGCGCTATGAATTCCTGAAATGGGGACAAAGGGCATTCAGCAACTTCCGCGTGGTCCCGCCCATGACCGGCATCGTCCACCAGGTCAACCTGGAATATCTGGCCGATGTGGTCATGACCAAGCAGGAGGGCGGGGACACTCTGGCACTCCCCGACACGCTCGTAGGCACCGACTCGCATACCACCATGATCAACGGCCTCGGAGTATTGGGCTGGGGTGTCGGCGGCATTGAAGCGGAGGCGGTCATGCTCGGCCAGCCGATGGACATGCTGCTGCCGGATGTCATTGGTTTTAAACTCTATGGCAAACTCCGTGATGGCGTCACCGCTACCGACCTGGTGCTCACCGTGACCCAGATGCTACGCGCCCGCGGCGTTGTGGATAAATTCGTTGAATTCTACGGCGAGGGCCTGAACAGCATGCCGCTGACCGACCGCGCCACGATCGCCAACATGGCGCCCGAGTACGGCGCGACGGTTGGGTTCTTCCCCGTGGACAATGAAACTCTCCGCTACATGCGACTCACCGGTCGTCCGGAAGCACTCGTCCAGCGCACCGAAGCCTACATGCGTGCCCAGGGACTCTTCCGCGAAGTCAACACCCCCGACCCCGAATTCACCGACACGCTCGAGCTCGACCTTGATTCAGTCGTCCCTTCCCTGGCGGGACCCAAACGTCCCCAGGACCGCGTGGCGATGTCTGAGCTCAAGGAAACGTTCAAAAAAGCCCTGTCTGCCCCGGTCAAGGAGCGCGGCTTCGAACTCAAACCGGAAGCACTTACCACCGAAGCGACCTTTGGCACGAATGGCGGAACGATGACCATGACGCATGGCGCCGTTGTGATCGCGGCCATAACTTCGTGCACCAACACATCCAACCCGTCTGTCATGGTCGGTGCAGGCCTGCTGGCGAAGAAGGCCGTCGAAAAGGGGTTGAAGGTAAAGCCCTACGTCAAGACCAGCCTGGCGCCCGGATCGCGCGTTGTGACCGAATATCTCAAGCATGCCAACCTGATCGACCCGCTGACACAGCTAGGCTTCAACGTGGTCGGCTACGGATGCACGACCTGCATTGGCAATTCGGGTCCGCTGCCCGGCGAAGTGGCGAAGGCTGTCACCGGCAACGACCTGGTGGCTGCGGCGGTCCTTTCGGGCAACCGCAACTTCGAAGGACGCGTCCACCCGTTGGTCAAGGCCAATTTCCTCGCCTCTCCTCCACTTGTGGTCGCCTACGCGCTGGCAGGCACTGTGGACATCGATCTCGACAAGGAGCCGCTGGGCGAAGGTGACAGCGGTCCGGTCTATTTACGGGATATCTGGCCGACACAACAGGAGATCAGCGAGACCATCGCTGCCAGCCTGAATATTGGCATGTTCGAAGACCGCTATGCCAGCGTGTTCGAAGGATCGGAGCAGTGGAAAGATATCGAGGTATCCGGCGGCGAGATCTATGAATGGGATGAGAAATCGACGTACATCCACCACCCGCCTTACTTCCAGTCTGTGAATCTCGATGTTGCCAGCGTCAGCGATATAAAATCGGCACGTGTCCTGGGGTTGTTCGGCGACTCGATCACGACCGACCACATCTCCCCTGCCGGAAATATCGCCGCCGACTCCCCGGCCGGCAAGTATCTGCAAAGCCTAGGCATCCAGCCGCGGGATTTCAACTCGTACGGCTCACGGCGCGGCAACGACCGGGTGATGGCGCGCGGAACGTTCGCCAACATCCGCCTGAAGAACCTGCTGGTTTCACCCAAGGAAGGCAACCTGACCAAGCACTTCCCCGAAGGGACCGAGATGAGCATCTTCGATGCGGCAATGCGCTACCAGGAGGAAGGCGTTCCGGTCATCGTGATCGCCGGCAAGGAATATGGGACCGGCTCCAGCCGCGACTGGGCGGCCAAGGGTCCGCTGCTGCAAGGCGTGAAGGCGGTCATTGCCGAGTCTTTCGAGCGCATCCATCGCTCGAACCTGGTCGGCATGGGCATCCTGCCCCTGAAGTTCATGGACGGACAGAATGCCGACTCGCTCGGGCTTAAGGGGGATGAGAAGTATGATATCGAGGGGCTGAGCGATACGATGACTCCCAAGTCGGTGCTGAAAGTCAGGGCCAAACGATTCGACGATACAATCGTCGAGTTCCAGGTGATTGCCCAGCTCAACACCGACGTCGAAGTGAATTACTACCGCAATGGAGGCATCCTTCATACGGTGCTGAGAAATCTGGTCCGGTAAATGGTCCGGGGGCAGGTCAGTGACCTGCCCCCGGTTTTTTAACCTTTGGCGGGCCGCAGGAAGCAGGAGCAGAACCAAATCCGACTCAGCGGGTTTCGTTCATTAAAGTAACGTTGAGCCAAGGAGAGTTTTCTATGACCAGCAACATCTTTATGAGCTATTCACGGCGCGAGTTGGGATTTGTAGATGACTTGGTCAGCAAATTGGAGAGTAAAGGATATAAGGTCTGGCTCGATTATCGGGTGCTCATCCCGGGCACTCCATGGAAGGCGCAGATCGAGAAGGGGCTGAACAACGCCGATACCGTCCTTTTAGTTGTATCGAAGGCGTCGATTGCTTCGGAATATGTAGAGCTGGAGTGGCGCCATTTCCTGGAGACAGACAAGCGCGTCATCCTTCTCATCTTCGAAGCCGTGGATCTGCCAAAAGAGCTCGAAAAATACGAGTGGGTGGATTTTCGCGGCAGCTACAAGGCAGGCCTGACGGAATTATTTTCCCAATTAAAACAGCCCATCCAGGAGGAGCATCCCGTTCCCGAATCGGGCTTTAAGGTACCGGCCATGGTATGGGTGGCATTCTTCGTCAGCATCGTTGTCGCAGTTTCTTCTCTCTATGTGATCTGGACCCTGTTCATTCCATGGATTCTGGTTCCCCTGCCGTTCCGGATCTTCAAACGGAATTACAACTTCTCCCAGGTGCAGGCCGCCCTGATCATGCTGCCGCTCGCCCTGTTTTTTTCCCTGGCCATGTCCAACGCTGAGGAACAGCTTGTTGCGATCTGGATGGCCATGATGGTCTCGCTTTTTGCCGGCATTTCCCTGCTCTTTATCCTGCGCTCCTCCGCATTACAGAGGTGGGGCAAACCCGAAGCGACCATCCCGCGCTACGCAAATCCATATCGCGTGGAGAATATCACCCCTCAGCCTGTATCGTTCTTTGTGGA
>DATAKV010000311.1:0-4153 GCA_036261375.1 Anaerolineales bacterium | reverse complement strand
TGGACCACGCCCGATCCCGGCGGGGGCGCCTCCGTTTCTCTGTCCCAGACGGCAGATCGCGGTCGATCCTGGAGGTCGCGCGCGCTCTCTCTATTTGAGCCGGGCGAGGTGGCCTCTAATGTAGAGAAAGTGGAGATGGGCTGGTTTGACCTGCAGAGGGGCTGGATCTCGGCCAAACAAATGAGCGGCTCCAACTTTAGCCTTGGCGTATTGTTCACGACCTCAGATGGCGGAGAGAGCTGGAGCCGCTTCGAGCTGCCCGTCGCCGACGAGCTGTATTTCAGCGATCCCCAAACGGGTTGGGCGGTGGGAGGCCCGACCGAGGCTGAGATCTTTCTTACACAGGATGGCGGAGTCACCTGGAGCGACGTCCGGCCTCCGGACATGGGGGATGTCGCAAAAGCTATAGCCTACGAGCCATTTGCTTCAGGCGGGCAAGGCTTGTTCCTGGCAACGACGCTCGGGGCGGAGAATCACCTTCAGGTCTATTCTTTAGAAAGCACGTTTGAATGGTCTCTTTTCGAGCAAGTGAGGCTCGACGCGCCCCCGGGCAGGATTGCGATCTCGATCCTGGACCCGGAAAACTTTGTGGCGACGATTCCCGGCACAGGATCCATCGTGCGCATGACGAAGGGGATTGTCGAGGTACTTCAGAACGAGGATGGACTCTCCGCTTCCATTGTGGGGCTGGACATGATTTCGCTGGATATCGGATGGGCCAGGTCCGTTGACTCGAGCTGTGCAAATGTCGCTCCGATGGAGGAGTGTTACTCCTCTACGCGCTTATTGCAGACCGCGGATGGCGGCATCACCTGGCAAGCCCTCCCTCTCCCGAGCGTCCCTGCGAAGTCCATTTCAGCTGTTGATGCAAACCCGCCTGCTGCTATACTACCCGGCGACAAAGCGGAAAGCGGAAACACGGAAGTGTATATCGGGCAAGGCTTTGACCGGTGTGAGATCCCTTCTCTTTCTCAGATGCAGACCTGGTGGGATGCCAGTCCGTACCGGGCAGTCAACCTGTATATCGGAGGCTCCAGCCGGGCCTGTGCGAACAGCGTCTTAACCCCATCCTTCCTCTCCCATCTCTACCGACAAGGCTGGAAGTTCATCCCCACCTGGGTCGGGCCACAGGCTCCCTGTACGGGCTATCCCTCGCGCATGAGTTACGATGTGACGGCTGCTTTTGGACAGGGCGTGACCGAAGCGGACCTGGCAGTCGACAGACTGTTTGCCCTGGGACTGACCGATCCGGATAAGACCGGCTCGGTGGTCTACTATGACATCGAGCCGTATGGGACGGATACCACGTGCCGTGCCGCCGTCAATGCCTTTATGAATGGCTGGGTCTCCCAACTGCGTGCGCGCGGCAACCTGGCAGGTGTCTATGGCTCCACGCTATGCGATACCGCGCTCAGTGATTTTCGGGACATCACGTACGTGCCGGATGTGATCTGGCCGGCGCGGTGGTATCACAATATCGGAGCCGGGTATTATGATCATACGGCGAATGTCTGGAACCTGGGCAGCTGCATCCCGAATACGGCCTGGTCCAACCACCAGCGGATTCGCCAGTATGAAGGGGATCACGATGAATTATGGGGAGGGCTGGTGCTGGACATCGATAGCAATGTCCTGGACGGTGTCGTGGCTATCCCAGACACGGACCCCGTCGAAGTGAAGATTGCAGATACTACGCGGGGATCCTACAAGCTTGTACCCCATCAAATCACACACCAGAGCTATATCAATGTCGATAGCGGCCCGATCCAGATCGTGAGCCCAGACAACGTGCCGCTGATCGCCTCAGAACGGGTCATTTACAGGGTCGATGGCGCAAACACCAGCTTTACCGAGATCATGGGCCTGCCGGACCGCCAGTTGGACATCACCTACTGGCTGCCATGGTACAACAATATCGGCCTGGATTCGCAGCTACGCTTTGCCAATGTCAGCAACACCACGGCCATGGTGCATGTATACATTGGTGGGGAGGAGATGCAGGGCAGTCCCTTCACGCTGGGCGTAGGGCAAAGCACACGCAGGAGCTTTCCAGATATTGATAACGGTCCGGTGAAAATCGTCAGCAACGTGCCGATCGTGGCCGCCGAGCGACTGATTTACAAAGTGAGCGGTGTGCCTACCAGTTTCTCAGAAATCATGGCGCTGCCAGATAGCCAGCTCGATACTATATACTGGCTGCCCTGGTACAACAATATAGGGTTAGATACCCAGTTACGGTTTGCAAATGTAAGCAGCACTAAGGCGAGAGTGCGCATCTTCATCGGTAATGAAGAGATGCAGGAAAGTCCTTTTACCCTGGGTGTAGGCGAGAGCACGCGCAAGAGCTTCCCCGGCATCGACGGCGGACCGGTGAAAATTGTGAGCGATCAGGACATCGTCGTGGCAGAGCGCGTGATCTACAGAGTCAACGGCGCCGAGGCCAGCTTCACCGAAATGATGGCGCTGCCAGATAGCCAGATTGATACCACCTACTGGCTGCCCTGGTACGACAATAAAAGTGTAGACTCACAACTGCGCTTTGCGAACATCAGTAACTCTATGGCAACCGTTCGTGTCTTCATTGGCGATGCCGAGATGCAAGAAAGCCCCTTCACGCTGGATGTGGGCGAGAGCATGCGCCGGGGCTTTCCTGGCATCGACGATGGCCCGGTGAAGATCGTCAGCAACGTGCCGATCGTGGCGGCGGAACGGCTGATCTACAAATTCAACAACATCCCGACCAGCTTCAGCGAGATGATGGCGCTACCGGACAGCCAGCTCGACACGGCCTACTGGCTGCCCTGGTATAACAACATCGGGCTCAATACGCAGCTGCGTTTTGGGATACCGTAAATATACGTCGAGCTTTGTATTCGAGCCAGAGCTGGTCTTTGCTCTGGCGCCCCGTCTGACAGCTGCCTCCTGAATTTCAATCTGGCTATCCAGTTTATAGAAGCTGGGTAGCCTTTTATTAAGCGTATTCCCCATTTTGGAGCAAAAACAATTACACTTGCAATCAAGCTTTTGGTTGATTGTATAGAGAATTCGGATGCGTACAATATTTTAACGCGCAGCCGCAAGGTTACGATACAATCCTTGCCAGGAGCATGGGGGATGAAGCAGGTCCAGTTTTTGCGTGCCTTATGGATGGTGAGGAATCCATCCGCCGCCTCGATCAAAATCAAGGAAAACTATGAATACAAAAAATAGCACGAAAAGTCATATGGTTAGAACAGCCGCCATCCTGACCCTCATCATGCTGTTCGCGGCCTTGCCGGTCTGGCCGGCAGGGGCAGTCAGCCTGGATATTACCAGCGTGGGCTCCGGCACCTGGGATGCGACTGCCTGGCCCAATACGCAGCGCTCAGGCACGATCACGGTCACATCGGGGAGCTCGACCGTAATCGGGACCGGCACTGCCTTTACGGCGGAGCTGAGCGCCGGCAACATCATTAAGACGAATGATGTCCCTCCCGTTCCGATCGGCGTCGTGGCTTCCATCGTCAGCGATACACAATTGACGTTGACCACCAATTCCCCCACAACATGGACCGGTATCGACTACCTCGTCCAGGGCGTGGGACCGGCCGACAACGCCACGATCGACAGCTCCCACACAGTTACGATTGCTGCCAATGCCGTGAATCAGACGGGGACCGTGACGGTCAACACAGGTGGAACGCTTGTGGTGTCGAATCCCGGTACGGTTTTCAATATCCTGACTGTGAATGGCACCGTGTCTGCCACAAATAACGTTGCTTTCGGAGAACTGATCGTCAACAGTGGCGGGATCGTAAACGCAGCCGGAAGCGGGGCTTATACTGCTTCCTCCCTGACGATCAATAGCGGCGGCGCCATGAACATCTTGCGTAATTTCATCGTGGACAGCGCGACCACCATCGCCGGGACCATCAACTTCAGCTCCACCGACGCCACGGGGCGCGACGTGATCTTCCTCGGTCCGGTTACCCTCGAGACCGGCGCTACGTGGAATGAATCCACTTCTGGCAATGGCTCGAACAACTCCTACGATTTCTTCAGTGACTTCACGAACAATGCCACGGTGTTCGTGACTTCGGATAACTCGACACATTCCTTCGGCGGCACAGGCAAGACCCTCGATGGAAGCACGAATACATCCATCGCCAGGCTT
>DATAKV010000310.1:0-6416 GCA_036261375.1 Anaerolineales bacterium | reverse complement strand
AAGCAGCGCAAGATCCTGGTCTTCGTGATTGGAGACTGCAACTGCCCTCGTGATGATTTGCCTCCACGGCTCGCCCAGGCTGGTCTGCGCCCACTGGATGGCCTTGGGTTTGGACACGATCGTGCCATGCTCGAGCGCATGAAGGACCCGGCACATGGTGATAACCGCAAAAGCGCGGTAGGCAGGCTCATGCTCCCTGAGCCAGGAAGGGTCGTCCAGCATCGGGAACCACCACTCCTGCAGTGTCCCAATAACAGACTCGCGGATTTCGCTGGGGCTGACCGGGTCGATCAATGCCACCGGCGCCGGTCCCTCCACGACCACGCCATACTCCCGGACCACATGGCGTTGAATGATCCAGTCGCTGCCCAGCTGGGCAACGTAGAACTGTCCTTCGTTGACAGTCGGGCACGCTGCGCCCTGGGGATCGTGGCGGCAGATGAGCGCTTGCGGTACATAAGCGCCTTCAAGTTTGCCGGCCCGTTTCAGGCTGGTCGCCCAGGTTTGATTGTGCATTTCTTCCAGCTTTTTGATGGTTTCTATTGGAAGAATCGTTCTTGTGACCACCAGGAAATCGATGTCGCTGGTTTCCGGGTCGAAATCACCGCTGGACAGCGACCCGTAGAGGTACATGCCGATAAACTGCTCACCCAAAATCTCTTTCACGTTCCTGAGAAGTATGCTCAAGACTTCATTAACTTCCGGATAGGAAGTGGGCCTGACCTGTTCGAGCATGTATCGCATCAGGGCCAGGGTTCCTGCGATATCCTCAGGCTGCGCATCCTGGCTGGGATGCTGGCGCCCAACCAGGGCACGCTCGATCAAAAGCTTCCACTTCGGCTCCAGGTTTGACAGCGCCCATTCCGCCGCGGCTTGTTTGTGGAGAATATCGTCGTATTTGAGCGTATACAACATCCTGCAGATGGTGAGCACAAAAAACGACTGGTATCCGCGTTTGGCTATCTCAGAGGGGTCCGCCAGAATGGGGCTGAACCATATGGGCACACCCTCCATGACGGCCTTTCGCAAGTCCTGGGGTGGAACGGGATCGATTAGGGACTTGGGCGACGGGCCGATGACCACAATGCCGCGCTCCCGCAGGTTATGACGCAGAATGGACCAGTCACTTTCAGGCCGGATCTTTTTGAGCACTTCGCCGCGGCCTCTGTCGATGTGAGGGTGGAGAATGTCCGGAGGAACAGATTGGCGCAGCTCGGCCAGCGGGAGGTAGGTCACCTCCAACTGGGTTGACCAGGGTGAGTTCAGTGTCGCCAGTTGCGCGTGCATGGCGCGCAGCGAAAAGAATGTTTCTTCTGAAACTTCTTCTTTTGTTACGATGGCCACGTCAATGTCGCTGCCCTGGTCAAAGCCGCCAGTGGCCAGGGAGCCATGGAGATACATGCCAATAAACTGGTGTTGCAGAATTCCTTTAGCGTTCGTAAGCAATACTTCCACTATCTCATTGACATCGGAGTAGGGAGTTGGGAATAATGGTTCCATGATGTTTCCAGTGTGGTCCATCTACCACTTTTCAATTCCGCCATCTTTTACATTCCATACATCGGTGGCGAAGCGCTCGATAAAGTAGCGATCGTGTACGACGGCCAGGATGGTCCCTTTGAAATTGGCAAGCGCCTCCTCGAAGCGAGCGCGGGATGGGATATCCAGGTGGTTGATGGGTTCGTCGAGCAGAAGGAATGTGCAGCCCTGGGCAACGAGCAGTCCCAGCTGCAGGCGGGCGCGTTCCCCGAACGATAAGGCGCCTGTTGGCCGCAGGGCATCATCTCCCTTGAACAGGAAATAATGCAGAAAGTTGCGCGCCTCCGTCTCGTTGAACGGGGCAACACTCTGGATGGTCCGCAGGGCGGTAAAAGCAGGATTCAGAAGTTCCTGCTCCTGGGTCATGTATCCCAGCTTGACGGTCATGCCGAGCTTCAGGCTTCCGGCCAGAGGGGACAGGCTGCCGGCGATCGTGCGGACCAGGGTGGTCTTGCCGCTGCCATTCGGGCCGGTCAGGGCAATGCGCCTGCCTGCGCGGATGCTGAGGCTCAGATCGGTGAGCAGGGGCGTGTCGTATCCAACAGATAGTTTCTCTGTGATCAGCACATCCCTGGACTGGTGGGCCGGGGCGCCGAACTCCAGCTTCATCTGCCAGTTCTGTTTTGGTCTTTCGATCCGCTCTTCGGTCATGAGCTTTTCGATGCGCGCTTCGATGTGTTTGGCGCGTCCGGCCACGTTCTTGGTTGCGCGGTTGCCGAAGAAGCCTTTGGCAAATTTGTCCCCACCATCCGCTTTGCCACCTTTCTTCATTTTCGTCAGCCCGCGGATGTGCATGGCCGCCGAGCGGAGCTGGGCGATCTCGTCCTGCTGGTCCTGCCAGGCCTGCGCCTGCTTCTCGCGTTCCACCAGTTTTTGTTCGAGATAATCGGCATAGTTGCCCGGGTAGGATTTGACGCCATGTGTGGCGGGGTCCAGCTCCAGGATGGATGTCACCGTGTTGTCCAAGAAAGCCCGGTCATGCGAAACGATCAGGGCCGCGCCCTGGAAGCGGTTCATCCAGTCCTCCAGCCATTCGAGCATCTCGATATCGAGATGATTGGTAGGCTCATCGAGCAGGAGTACATGCGGATCCTCCAGCAGCACGCGCGCCAGCATCAGGCGGGTTTTCTGGCCGCCGCTGAGATGCCGAACAGGCATATCCGGAGGCAGATTTGCAAGACCAAGCGGACCCAGAATGGCCGCCGGCGGATCGCCTACCGCCAAAAGTTTTTCCAGGGTCCTGTCAAAGTGGCTCTGGAGCGTGGAATCGTTTGGGTTGGAAGAAAGCGCCAGGGCCAGCGACTCGATCTGAGCCTCCAGCTCCTCCGGGGAAACGGAATCAAGGTGAAGGGTCGTCTGAAGTGTCTGCTCCTCGTCGAAAGCCAGACCCTGGGCGAGGTACCCAACCCGCAGGTGGGAGCGCGTCGATACGACCGTCCCGGAGTCGGGCGGTTCGATACCGGCCAGGATGCGCATAAGAGTGGTTTTGCCGCTGCCGTTGGGGCCGATCAGCCCCACGCGCTCGCTGTTGCTGACGCTGAAAGAGATATCGTGCAGGATCGGCTGAATGCCGTATGATTTGTGAATATGGTGAGCGGTAAGCATAGAGACCTGTAGTAGACCTGACAGTGCAGGTTTCGGGTTATTAAAAACGAAAACCGAGGGCAGGCCCTCGGCGCGAATCATCAGCTGGGGTGGATTGCCCTAAAAGACGGGATGGACTACAGGATGTCTGTCATTTGCTAAGCTCCTACTAATCACGGACGACGTATTATATCACCGCTTTTTTCGTTGTAGTTAATAGGTAACATCCTGTGTGTATGTAGGGACATTCCGACTTGAAAATCCCCCTGCAGTCCGTATAGTTTTAGCACCGTGCGCTCGGTGCGAAATCCAGAACCTTTGAATGCTCGCTTCGTTCGATGGAAAATAGCAAATCCCCCTATTTAAAATTGTCCCAGAGTGCCATAGCCGGGATGATGGCCACACTCCCCATGACGATATTCATGCGTTCGGCGTGGAAACAGCTGCCAGAACAAGAGCAATATGCCCTCCCGCCCCGCCAGATTACCCGAAAAGTGATCAAGCCAGCCAGGAAACTGAATGAACGCAAGCAGACGGCGCTGACTTTGTTTCTGCATTTTGCATTTGGTGCGGTGGCCGGCTTGATCTACGGAATGGTGGAGGGAAAGGTTCCTGTGCCTCATGCGGTGAAAGGACCCCTGGCCGGCATGGCGGTTTGGACGGGGAGCTATCTGGGCTGGATCCCTGCACTGGGCATCCTTCCCTCTGCCATCGAACACCCCTGGCGTCGGAACCTGCTGATGATCGTTGCTCATTTGATCTGGGGTCTGACACTGGGTGCCGTCGTAAGGATGTTCAATTCAGGGTTAACCTCAGGAAAGACCTATATCGATCTCGAATAAAAGGAGAAACCATGGAAATGCAACTGAATCGACCGATTACGCATCAACCCAATGTCGGAGCCGCAGAACGAGGAATCTCTCTGGCGGCCGGGCTGGCGATGATTTCCTACCTTTTAAGGCGTCGGCCGGATGCAAAAATCAGCTTGCCCCTGGGGTTGGAGGCCGGGTACATGATCTACCGCGGCGCGACCGGGAACTGCATGTTCTACCGGATGCTGGAGATCAACCGGGCCGAACATGGGATTTATGCCAAACGGTCTGTGACGATCAGCCTGCCGCGTGAGCAGCTCTATCGTATCTGGCGCAATTTCGAGAATCTGCCGCGCTTTATGAACCATCTGCAGCGCGTGGATGTGGACGAAGAGACCGGCGGGACACACTCGCACTGGGTTTCCAGAGCCCCGCTGGGGCGCGAAGTGCAGTGGGAGGCAGAGATGACCGACGAGCGCGAGAACGAATTCATTGCCTGGCGCTCCCTGCCGGGATCCACGGTGAAAAGCATAGGGAGCGTGCAGTTTGAAGATGCGCCTGGCGGGCGCGGCACGGTCGTCACTGTTGAGATGGAGTACAACCCGCCCGCAGGCTCGATGGGCGCCGCGTTTGCCAAACTCTTCGGCGAAGAGCCCAGCCAGCAGCTGCGGGATGACCTGCGCCATTTCAAACAAATGATGGAAACCGGTGAGGTCCCCTCGGTGGAAGGCCAGCCCTCAGGCCGTAGCAAGGAATTCGGCCATTCCATCCCCGAGCGGCAGCGCCAAGAAGATCTGGTGGAGGAAGCTTCTGCGGAATCCTTCCCGGCCAGCGACCCGCCGGCCTGGATCTCGGGCAAGAAAAACAGAAAGCGAGTGACATCATGAAAGCAGTCTGTTGGAATGGTAGAAATAATGTGGCAGTAGAGGATGTCCCGGATCCAAAACTGATCAATCCGAGGGATGCGATTGTGCGCGTCACCTCTACGGCTATCTGTGGCTCCGACCTCCATCTCTATGATGGGTATGTTCCTTCCATGATGAAGGGCGATATCCTGGGTCATGAATTTATGGGAGAGGTTGTGGAGGTGGGGAGCGGTGTAAAGAACCTGAATGTGGGAGAACGGGTTATTGTGCCGTTCCCGATCGCCTGCGGCAATTGCTACTTCTGCAAGAGTAGCTTGTGGGCGCTGTGCGATAACTCCAACCCGAATGCCCACCTGGCCGAGACGATGTATGGTCATTCTCCGGCTGGGATCTTTGGGTATTCGCATCTGTTGGGTGGTTATGCCGGCGGACAGGCGGAGTACGTCCGTGTTCCGTTTGCGGACGTGGGACCGTTCAAGATCGAGAACGGGTTCCGTGACGAGCAGGTGCTGTTCCTGACCGATATCTTCCCGACCGGGTACATGGCAGCGGAGAACGGCAATATCCAGCCTGGTGATGTGGTTGCGGTCTGGGGTTGTGGGCCGGTTGGACAGCTGGTTATCCAGAGCGCCTGGACCTTCAACCCCTCGCGCGTGATCGCCATCGACCGCTATCCCGAGCGCCTGGCTATGGCAGAGAAATATGGCCGTGCGGAAACGATCAATTACGAGGGCGTCGATGTGGTCGAAACGCTCAAGCAAATGACCGGCGGCATGGGCCCGGATGTGTGTATCGACGCGGTTGGTATGGAAGCCCACAAGCATGGTCTCGAAGGTTATTATGACCGGGCCAAGCAGGCTGTGCGTATCGAGACGGACCGGCCGTATGTCCTGCGCGAATGCATCCAGGCCTGCCGCAAGGGCGGGACGATCTCACTGGCGGGGGTCTATGGCGGCTTTGTCGACACCATTCCCATGGGCGCAGCGTTCAATAAGGGTCTGACACTCAAAATGGGACAGACCCATGTTCACCGCTACCTGCAGCCGCTGTTTGCCATGATCGAGAGCGGCCAGATCGATCCCTCCTTTATTGTGACCCACATCTTCCCGCTAGAGGATGCGCCGGATGCGTACGAGATCTTCAAGCATAAGGTCGATGGATGTGTCAAGGTGGTGATGAAACCCGACTAAGCAACTAAAAATCGAGTGCAGCGCACTCGATTTTTAGTTTAATTCAGCTTGTGTGGGGTTCGACCCGTTCGAAATACCCTCCTCTGGGCGCACTGGCTAGCAGCGGCCGGATCTCCGCCAGCTTTTCCGGGGGGATGTTCCTTACCGAGGCCTGGTGAGACTCGATGCTATCCCAGACTTCCACAATGGTGAACTTCGTGGGATCATCTCTGGATTGATAGAGTGTGACCGATTCACAACCCTGCGATGATTTGATCATCGGCAGGATCGAAATGAGATAGGTACGCAATTCCGCGGTCAATTCGGGCTTTGCCTGGGTTTCGCCGATGCGGGTGATTGTCATTTTTCGTTTCCTTTACAATTGCCCAGACTGGGCATTCCAGTTTGTGAGCAGGGCTTGATAGGTTGGGTCGTCATAACGCTCG
>DATAKV010000112.1:0-4013 GCA_036261375.1 Anaerolineales bacterium | reverse complement strand
GTCCTTTGTGGTCGGGGATGTCCTTGTGATCCGCAATAACGATGTTGTCGATCACAAGCTGGGCCAGTTGTGGATCCCGGCAAATTCCTCGGCACAGTTGTCGCTTGACCAGGAGCAAAACTTTGCCTATGAGTGTTCTTTCCAGCCAGGGAACTACTTCGGGTTGGACGTCAACGAACCGTTGACCCTGGGGACGAGGCTCTACGGCATCCTGTATGCGGGAATTCCGCTTGGCGTTTTGATCGCCCTGTACGTCCTCGTCATGCCCGCCAAGAAAAAAACAAGTGTTCCTGCGTAAAGCCTTTCAACGGAAATGGATCCTTACCACACTGCTGGTCCTGGCCGGTACGGCCCTGTGTGTCCGCCTCGGCATTTGGCAGCTGGACAGGCTCGAGCAGCGCCGTGCGTTCAACCACCAGTTCGAGTCCATGCGGGCCATGCCTGCGCTCGACCTGAATGAGGGCGTGCCTGGTGGGATTGGACAGATGGAGTGGCGTGAGGTGCAGGTACAGGGAGAATATGATTTCGAGAACCAAATTGCCCTGCGCAACCAATACCTCGGCAGTGAGTATGGGTATCACCTGCTGACGCCGCTTCGTTTTAATCAACAGGCCATATTCGTGGACCGGGGCTGGATCCCCGCCGAGGGCAATGACAGCCCGGAGGATTGGCGCAAGTATGATGAGCCGGGAGGGGTCAGCCTGACAGGTCAGATCCGCCGGGGACAGGCGAAACCTGCTATCGGTGGAGTCGCCGATGCGCTGCCTGAAGACGGGTCCCGGCTCGCGGTCTGGTCCAATGCGGATATGGAGAAGATCGCCGGCCAGGCCCCCTATCCTGTGCTGCCGGTTTACATCCAGCCAGAGGTCGATGAACAGGATACGGATCCACCCATCCCGTACACGCCGGCCATCGAAATTACAGAGGGTCCCCATTTTGGGTATGCATTGCAATGGTTCACGTTTGCAACCATTTTATTTGTTGGCTATCCGTTCTTTTTGCGAAAACAGGAAACAAATTGAAATACTCCTTAAAATCCACTTTCTCACGCTGGGTGCTGGGATTATTCTTTGCTGTGCTCGCCTTGACCGTGCTGGGCCGGGCGGTGGCGGTCACAGGCGCGATCGCCTTTTGCGATGGGTTCCCATTTTGCAATCCCATCCATCCCCTGGGCTGGTTGAAGCAGGCCCACATCCTGGCGGTCGGCCTTGCCTCACTGCTGATGGTGATCGTCTTCCGCAAGGCATGGGGGGATCTGCGCAGCCACCGTGTCCTTCTGCCGCTGACTACCATCCTGGCCGTGATGTTCTTCGGCCAGGCGCTGGTCGGTGCGATGCAGGTGACTCAGAATTATCCACCTCATCTGGTATTCCTGCACCAGCTGACGACGGTAGCGCTCTGGGTTTCGCTCCTGCTGCTGACCTATGTTTCCGGATTGCTTGAGCGGGACACCCTTCACGCCCCGATATCAAATCATCGGCAGCGTGCCAGGGATTTCCTCGCTTTATCCAAACCCCTGATCGTCGGCCTGCTGCTCATCACTACATATGGCGGCCTGGTGATCGGGCTGAAGGCCTGGCCTTCTTTCAGCCTTACGATGTGGACGCTGCTCGGCGGCGCACTGGCAGCCGGCGGTTCGAGCGCGCTGAACCAGTACATCGATCGCGAGCTGGACCGGAACATGCAGCGCACAGCCAAGCGGCCCCTGGCCGACGGCCGGCTCACGGACGCAGAAGGACTGGCATTCGGGCTGGGTCTGTCACTGGTCAGCTACTATATCCTGGCCAGCTTCGTCAACGGACTGGCGGCGCTTCTTTCCCTGGCGGGCATTATCTATTATGTGATCCTGTACAGTCTCTGGTTGAAGAAGGCGACTGTGCAGAACATTGTGATCGGCGGCGGGGCAGGGGCGATCCCTCCGCTGGTTGGGTATGCGGCGGCAACCGGCGGCCTCGACTGGACGGCGCTGCTGCTCTTTGCCATCATTTTCATGTGGACGCCGCCACACTTCTGGGCGCTGGCCATTGTCCGCATGAAGGATTATGAGCGGGCCGGCGTACCCATGCTGCCGGTGGTGCGCGGCGAGATGGAGACGCGCAGGCAGATCCTGATCTACACGATCGAGCTGGTCATCGTGACATTATTGCTGCCTATCCTCAATCTTGCTGGGAGCGTTTATCTTGTATCATCTGTCGTGTTGGGAGGAGCCTTGATCTACGCCGCCTGGGCGGTCTGGAAAGAAGGAGGCAACAAGGTGGCCTGGCGCATGTACAAATGGTCGAGCAGCTATCTGGTCTTTATTTTTCTGGCCATTGTGATTGATGCAGTGTTGTAAAGCCTGGTGGTTGGAGATAAGGAAACACAGCCAGTCCGAGCATGATCAGGTAAGGGATGCTGTATTGCAAATAATAGGAACTGTTGCCGGCCAACAGTAAAAGGGAGGCCGCGATGGGAAGCACTGTCGCGGCCTGTGCTTTTAATTTTCTGGAATACATGAGTTCATATATGGGGATCAGCAGCAGTGCCAGGTCATGGAAGTGTAAATGAGGAACCATCGCGAGCGCCAGGATGACAGTCAAACCGAATTTATTCCTCGGCCGATTGTCGTCGCGGGACCAGAGAAAGAGTAATCCCAGCATCGTCAAACCATAGAGGATCCAGCCGGACATGCGGATGGCCTCAGCGCTCAGACCAGGTGCGGCCCGCTTCAGGATACCGATCAGGTTGAACATGGCTTCCTCCTTCATGCCATGCCATTCGCCGCCGGCGCTGATCAGCAGGATGTTCATGTAATTCTGCAATCCCTCCACGCCCATGATCAGGAAACTTACGATGGCCAAGAGGCCTCCGCCGATCACATAGGTGACAAAGGCCTTGCGATGTCGGAACAGCATGGGCAGGGCCAGCAGCAGGGAGACGTGCGGCCGGATGGTGGTCAGGCACAGACCGATACCCGCCAGCATTTCCTTCCCTGTCATCAGCCCATACATCCAAATGGCGGCGCCCAAAAGGAGGAGGGCGGTATCCTGCCCATTCATCAGGCTGAAGTATATTGGCAGGAAAAGGAAGGCTCCCAGACCTGTTAGCCAAGAAGGCTGCTCCTTCCCGGTCTCCACAGGTATCCTGTGCAGGATAACCAGTGCGGCGATATAAAGAATGAGCATCAGCAGGATCCAGCGGTAGAACGAGGGGACATAATCCTCGTTGAACAGCAGGCGCAGGATCGGCACCAGGTAGGGTGGGTGATTGTAAAGAAGCACCTGCTGCTCCCCGAGCTCAAATCCAACTTCCTTGGCCTGGATGGCACGTATCCGTTCCGGGACGTATACCTGGGAATATCCATGCTGCCGGGATACGTTGCCGGCGCTAAAGAAGGCAATGAAGTCCGAACCGGTCCGCTCGACGGGGTCATCGATAAAGCGGATCCACAAAGCAACATAGGACAAAGATAAGGACAAAATACCGGCGATAATCAGGATACGGATGATACGCGACATGGATGGATCACATTTCTTGAGGGGGTCGGAGATCTTATTTTCGCAGGATGACGGCAGTGTCATCCTGGTGTAGGATCTGCCAGTTTTCGTGTAGCAATGCTCCGGCTACAGATGAGTCAGCGCGGACGATAGCCCATTCGACATCGTATTTTTCGAGAATTTCCTTCCAGCCTTCACGCAGGGAGACCACGGTCTCATACTCGCGAGTAAGAGCCTCTCCGTAGATATGAGTGTGACCATCCATGAAGATCTGCTGGCGCGGGGAGAGTTCCAGGAGCAGATAGCCGCCCCAGTCAAACTCGTTGAACATATGTCCCTGCTGAGGGTTCCGGTTGAGCCAGTCCACGGCCTGGACCGGGAAGAATTGCCCATCAAAAGCATTGCCTTTGCCTGCCGGATCGATTGCACTGCCGGACCGGAAAACGGCCGCAACTGCAACAACGAGAACAGCGATCCAAACCCATCCTCCTGAGGTGTTGTTGATTGTGGAAAAATTTCGTTCCATCCTTGCAAAAC
>DATAKV010000280.1:0-5135 GCA_036261375.1 Anaerolineales bacterium | reverse complement strand
AACCACGTCACCCGCTTCTTCGATGGGCTTGACGGGCAGAAGACCGACCTAAGCCGCTTTCAACCATTCACCAAAACAGAGATCACCGATATCGAGCACTTCGCGCCGGATGGCACGCTCGTCGTCCCACCGCAGATGAAGGCAACGGCCATCATCCGCCAGGTGCTCGGGGAGGTCATCCAGCCGGTCAGTAAGGCGCAGACGATCAATGAAGAAAATGTGGATATAGAAGCCATCGAGCTCAACTTCCGGCCTGTCTATGCCTTCGAATATGAGTGGTCCAGCAAAGGGAAACGGGTCATCATTGAATTCGATGCCCTGCTCGGCGACACGAACAGCGGCGGCAAGAAGTGGAGCGACCAGATCAAGGGCATCGTCACCCGCGACCTGTTCTTCGATGTAACCGCCGATGCAGTCGGGATGCTCGGTCCCGGCGGGAGCATCGCCGTCAAGCTGGTCAAGGCCGTCGTGGACCGGGGCAGGAAGTAATGACTTCTGAGGTAATGCCTTCCATCGATCCCATTGAAACCGGACGTTTGATCCTGCGCCCGCTGACCGAGGCAGATGCCGGGTTCATCTTCGAGTTGGTAAACGATCCTTCGTTCATACAGAACATCGGTGACCGCAACGTGCGGACGCTCGAAGACGCGAAACGCTACATTACGAACGGTCCCGTTACCAGTTATGCCAGAAATGGGTTTGGCCTGTATCTCGTCGAGCTGAAAGACACCGGCAAGCCGATCGGAATGTGCGGCCTGATCCGGCGCAGCATGCTGAACGATGTGGATATCGGGTATGCCTACCTGCCGCACTACTGGTCAAAAGGCTACGCAATCGAAGCAGCACTGGCTATGAAACAATACGCGCGGGAAGTTATCGGCTTAAAACGAATGGTAGCCGTGGTCGATCCACAGAATACAGGTTCCATCCGCCTGCTGGAAAAACTGGGAATGACCTTTGAGCGGATGGTCAAACTGGCGGAAGACGATATCGAGCTCAAACTGTTTTCCATCGACCTTTAGAGTAGAGGGCATCTTCATGGATTTGGACATTCCGGCATATCGGTTATACAATCAAAAACTCTCCCAGGATAAATTCAAAACTGCATCAGACGTCGTACGGTATCTTGGCGCCGTCCAGGCCCAGGATTACACGGGAGCCAAATGGGCGATCGGTCTGCGCACGGATGGACTTACCGATACCGATGTCGACCGTGCTTTTGCAGAAGGCTCGATCCTGCGCACCCACATGCTCCGGCCCACCTGGCATTTTGTGGCTCCCGAAGACATCCGCTGGATGCTGGCGCTCACCGCGCCGCGCGTCCGCGCCCTGATGGCCTACATGGACCGCCAGCTGGAACTGGACAAGGATATCTTCAAGAAAAGCAATGCCCTCCTGAGCAAAACGTTACAGGGCGGCAACGAAATGACCCGCGCCGATCTCCAAACCATATTCGAAAAAGCGCGCCTTCCCGCCCGTGGTCCACAGTTGGGACAGATCCTGATGCATGCTGAGCTGGACGCGCTCGTCTGCAGCGGTCCGCGGCGCGGAAAGCAGTTCACCTATGCCCTGCTGGAGGAACGCGTCCCGCCTGCCAGGGAATGGACACACGAAGAATCGCTGGCAGAGCTGGTAGGGCGGTATTTCCGTACCCGCGGTCCCGCCACACTACAGGATTTCTCCTGGTGGTCCGGCCTGACGCTCGCGGATGCCAGAAGAGGCGTGGAAATGGCTAAGCACAAGTTCGTGAACAGGACGGTCAACAACCAGACCTATTGGTTCCCTGAAATCGAACTGCCTCCCAAAAAGAGATTCCCGCCTGCGCACTTGCTTCCCAATTATGACGAATACTTTATCGGCTTTAAGGACCGCAGTGCCATTGGAGAGATCGCCCGACAGGTGGGGATCCGGAAGGATGACCCGGCATTGATCGCCCATATTCTTATCTTCGACGGCCAGCTGATCGGCGGCTGGAGACGGACACTGAATAAGGATTCGGTGCATGTGGAAACCAGTCCGATCACCCGTTTATCGAGGAGCGAGGAACAGGCTGTTCGGGATGCGGCCGAGCGGTTCGGGGAATTCCTCAGACTGCCAGTTATCTATACTCAAAAGGAAAGCGGTAATGACCGCAGGAATACCAGAAGCTTCTGATAAGCCATGAGAAAATATGTTGCCTTTTTACGCGCCATTAACGTGGGCGGGACCACGATCATCAAAATGGCAGATCTGAGAAAGATGTTCGAGTCCTTTGGGCTCGAGAATGTGCAAACCTACATCCAGACTGGCAATATAATTTTCGAGTCGGCAGAGACCAGCGCGTCCCGGCTGGAGGAGCAGATCGAGCGCCAGCTTGAAAATGCCTCCGGGAAACCGATCCGGGTCTTTGTGAGGACGATGAAAGAGGCCGCTGCGCTGGTCAAGGATTGTCCCTTCGAGCCCGGAGAGGGAGAGACTGTCCATGTCGTGATTCTGGATAAAAAACCGGCGAAGAAAAATATCGATGCCTTGATCGCCCAGCAGAGCAAAGCGGATGAGTTTGCCGTGAAGGGAAACTCATCCGCTTTCAACCTTCGGCGGGATCGAGAAGCATCCGTTTTCTCCAACAACTTTATCGAGAAGGTCCTGGGGGTCCCCGGCACAACCCGCAATCTGACGACGATCAAAAAAATTGCCGAAAAGTAAGAGCAGGCTGAATCCTGGTTTAGTAACAGTGCACCGCCTCGCTCGTTAATCGAGTTGAGGTGTGCCAATGTCAAGATTTCTCCAAATCGAGAAGATCGCTTTCGGCAAGAGTAACACCGCCCAATGTGCTTTACCCAACGATGTAGAGGAACTCGAACAGGCTATACACCAGATGGGACTGGTGGACCGGCCCGTCATCGTATTGATCGGGGGCCATATTTTTCCAGAACACGCCCACATTACCTACCAGGCGATCGAAATGATCGCAAAAACAGCGGAGCTGCTGGACGCCGCGGTCATCTGCGGTGGGACGGATATGGGTGTGATCGCTGCCATTGGCAAATCGCGCGGGCGGAATGGGTTCCAGTTCCCGCTTGTTGGAATCGCTCCGGAAGGGATCGTCACCTGGCCGGAAGCTCCACGCAACGGGAACCTGCTTCCCCTGGGCAACGAGCGCGAACAACTTGAACCTCATCATTCGCACTTTATTCTTGTGCCGGGAAATCAATTTGGGGACGAGACAAAATGGATCGTCCGGGCGGCAACGATGATCGCCAAAGGACGGCAAAAATCGGTGACTGTGCTTGCCAACGGAGGCAAGGTGTCCCAGATGGATGTGGAGGAAGGACTGCAGGCGAACCGGCCATTGATCGTCCTCTCGGGGACGGGCCGCCTGGCCGACGAGATCGCCAGCCAGCCTGTCAAGAATAACCTGGTGAAGATCATCCCGGCTCATAACCGGCGCCTGCTGGGGGAAACACTGCGGGCCATGCTCTCCTAACGGGTTCAAATCTCCTGGCTTCAGGAGATTTTTCTTATTCCAATTCCTGTATAATGCCCCATATGCTGAGCATCCCGGACCGCATCGTCACCCAAATGGAACTTCGCCGCGGCACCGGGGAACGCGGTGCCCCCAAATGGATCGCCTACAAGGGAATTGTCTATGATGTAACCGACTGCCCCAAATGGCGGACCGATCTGCATGAACAGCTTCATTTTCCAGGGCAGGACCTGACCTCCGAGCTGCCCGACGCGCCGCACAAGGAAGAGGTATTCTCTAGGCCCTGCATCAAAGTAATTGGCAGGCTGCAGATCGAACGTTAGGTTCCTAAATCATCCGCTTGGCGAATGTTGGATGAATCAACGAGCCTGACAGTAAAACCTTCGCAAGAGCTTTTCAAATTCATACTTTCATTTTCAACAGGGAGTCTCATGCAGACAAAACTCAAGTGGTGGCAGACAGCCGTTTTCTATCAGATCTACCCGCGTTCGTTTGCAGACGGCAACGGCGACGGAATCGGTGATTTCAGGGGAATCACCGACAAGCTCGACTACCTGTCGTCACTGGGAATCGATGCCATCTGGCTTTCGCCGCACTTTCCCTCCCCGAACTGGGACTGCGGCTACGATATTTCAGATTACATGACCGTGGCGCCGGAATACGGCACCCTGGAAGATTTCAAGCTTTTTCTACGTGAGTCCCACCGTCGCGGCATCCGCGTCATCCTGGACCTGGTGCTGAATCACACCTCCGACGAGCACCCCTGGTACCTGGAATCGAAATCCAGCCGCGACAACCCGAAGGCGGATTGGTACGTCTGGGTGGACACACCTCCCAACAACTGGCAGTCCTGTTTCGACGGAGACGCCTGGACGTTTTCCCCCGAACGCGGCCAATATTATTATCACTACTTCATGAAGCAGCAGCCTGATCTCAACTGGCACAATCCCGCTGTGAAGAAGGCCATGTGGGATGCGGTCCGCTTCTGGCTGGACCTCGGAGTGGATGGTTACCGTCTCGATGCCCTTGGCACGGTTTATGAAGATCCGCAGCTTACGCCTCATGAAGTGCCTATGAACCTTGCCCAGCTGCGCCGGGCCGGGGAGCTGGCCCGGACGACCGAGGAAAAAAGGCTCATCGGTAAGTACTGGGATGAGATGTTCAAGAACCAGTGGGCCCAGCCGGGGATCCACGAGTTGATGAAGGAGCTGCGCTCCATCCTGGATGAGTATGACGGCGACCGAATGCTGGTCGGGGAGGACGATAACATCGACTACATGGGCAACGGGAACGACGAGCTCCACCTCGTCTTCAACTTTCCCCTCATGCGGACCGAGCGAATCACCCCCGCCCATATCCGCGCCAACCAGAAGGAGCGCCTGGCACGCCTCGACTCGCTCCCGTATCGGGGCTGGCCCTGCAATACTCTTGGCAACCATGATACATCCCGCATCCACACCCGCTACGGGGACAAACAGCATGATGCGGAACTGGCCCGCCTGCATGCTGCGCTGGTGTTGACCCTGCGGGGTACTCCCTTCCTGTATAACGGCGAAGAGATCGGTATGACCGATCTGATCATCACCGATCCGGCAAAGCTGCGCGACACGATGGCCACCTGGTATTACGACAGCGCGGTCAACGACCTGAAGGTGGATCCGGAGGAAGC
>DATAKV010000273.1:0-1732 GCA_036261375.1 Anaerolineales bacterium | reverse complement strand
GGTCGACGCCGGGGTCGAGGTGGATGACCTGGACCGTGGACTCATAGATTATTACGCCGCTCAGTATGACGTGGCGCTGGTCGCCCTGGATCGCTATATCGAGGTAAATCCCATCAACGATGGAACGCCGCACTATTATCGCGCCCTGACGTTACGCGACCTGCAACGCACACAGGAAGCGATCGACGAGTTCACGTATTTCATCACGACCACGCCGGAGCACCCCCGGGTCGCGGAGGCGTGGGAAGAAAAGGGATTCCTGCAGTGGGCCGTACTGGGCGATTACGCCGCGGGGATTCAGACGTTCCTGGATTTCGTCGCCGCCTTTCCTGCCTCTGCCTCCGCGCCGGATTTCCTGATGAGTGCAGGCCGCGTGACCGAGCGAGCCGGCAACCTGGAAGAAGCCGCGAACACCTGGGAACGCATTGCAGATGAATACTCCGCAAGCGAGCACGTCCCGGATGCTCTCTTTCTGGCAGGGGTTGCGCGCTTCCGCCTCGGCGACCATGCCGGAGCGCTCACCACTTTCCAGCGCGACCTGCTGCTTTCCACACAGGCAGACGACAAGGCCCGAGCCTATCTCTGGATTGGGAAGGCCCAGCAGCAGCTGGGGGATGCCGCGTCGGCGCAGTCTGCCTGGCAGCAGGGACAGGCCGCGGACCCGGCAGGATATTACAGTCTACGGGCTCGCGACCTCCTGCTCGGGCGCGCACCCTTTGAAACACCGGCCTCCGTCAATCTGGATCCGGACCTTGTGCAGGAACGCAAGGATGCGGAAGCCTGGCTGCGCGTCACCTTTGACCTGCCGCCCGAGACCGATTTGAGCGGACCCGGTGCTCTTGCGCAAGACCCAAGGTTTGTGCGCGGCACGGAGCTCTGGGAGCTTGGCATGTACGACGAGGCACGCGTGGAGTTTGAGTCCTTGAGAGAATCTGTTTCGACGGATGCCATCTCCAGCTTCCGGCTGGCCAACCATTTACTCGAGATCGGGTTATATCGCTCTGCCATCTTCGCGGCGCGCGAAGTGCTGAGCCTGGCCGGACTGGACGAACACTCTGCTTCTCTGACCGCCCCGGCGTACTTCAATCACCTGCGCTACGGATTGTATTACCACGATCTCATTATCACAGAAGCGCAGCGTTACAACATGGACCCGCTCTTCATGTTCAGCCTGATCCGGCAGGAGAGTCTGTTCGAGGGATTTGTCAGCTCGACGGCCGGCGCGCATGGATTAATGCAGATCATCCCCGACACAGGGCAACAGATCGCCAGCGAATTGAGCTGGCCGCCTGCCTACGAGCAGAGCGATTTGTATCGCCCGATCGTCAGCGTACGATTTGGCTCATATTATCTGAGCAAGAACAGGGATTTGCTTGACGGGAACTGGTATGCCGCTTTAGCCGCCTACAACGCCGGTCCCGGCAACGCCATCGCCTGGAGAGATCTGGCAGGCACGGACCCGGACCTGTTACTGGAAGTGGTCCGCTTCGAGGAAACGCGTAATTACATCCGCTTCATCTACGAGATCTTCAGTACGTACCGAACGTTGTATAGCCCCACGGGTTAAGATACTTACGTTCCCAGCGCCCGCCTAGAGCCTGTATGCAAAATCTGAAAAGAGGAAAATGGCGGCAACGGTGATCATAGCTGAGAAGTTGGCAGCCCGTTTTTCGTAGCGAGTAGCAATGCGACGAAATTGCTTGAGACGATTGATGAGTCGTTCAACGATATT
>DATAKV010000270.1:0-1654 GCA_036261375.1 Anaerolineales bacterium | reverse complement strand
AGCCATACTGGGCGGTAACACCGCTCATAATCCCCTCGGCCCCCTTGACTGCCGAAACGCGGGCAATGTTGTAGCGAGCGACATCCTCCTGGTACTTCGCCATCTGGCTTTCATACACATCTGCCTGTGAGCGGTAGAGATCCATCTGGTTGCGATAGCTATCCTGGATGTCCCTGACATCGTTCTGGTAGGAACTCAAAGCATTCAGATACTGTGCCATTTGTACCTGGTCGAAGTTATCGCTCGGAGGAGGCGGGGCTTCAGGAATGACCGGTTCCCCGGGTTCGGGAGGCAGATCCACCGGGCGCATGGGCTCTGGCTGGTCGATCTCAGCTGTGTAGTACTTGCCGACGCCGGGGAAACTGCAAGTGCTTTGATCGAATACCTTGACGCCCATGCAGGTGCAACCCAGATTGGATTTGTCCTCGAGTGTCATACCTTCACGCAGGTCTTCATCCAGTGCCCAGCATGCATCGGCGGCGATGTCGGAACCCGCGCCGACGATCCCCAGCAAGCTCTGGAATGCCCAGCGCGTGGACGCCACCTGGCTGATGTTTGGCGGGATGGGGGCGAGGGCGCCGCTTAACACGATAAGGGGCACGATCATCATGATCATGGTCAGCGGGGCCGATGCAGAGTTGGGCGCCAGCGAGGAGGCCAGCAGGCCAAGCATCATACCGGTCATCGTGGCGAGAACCATGGTCACATATACTTGCAGGAACTCCGCAAACCCGCCCGGCATGTCGAAGGCAAGGAAATGGATCAGCGTATACGCCAGCCCATGGTAAAACGCCAGCAGCATCGCCACCCAGACCTTCGATGAGACATAAGGGAAGACCTTCAAATTCACCAGACGCTCGCGCTTATAAATGTCCGCTTCCTTGACGAACTCGCGCATCTGCGACATGCCGCCCACCAGCAGGGCATAAATGGTCATCAGGAAGAGAGTAATGCCCCCGTTCGCGGCATCACCCGTTTCGAAGCTGAAGGGCGCCTTACCCATCACCGGGGCCAGGACAAAGTCGATGGCCGCGACCCCCGGCGCGGCGGCGAGCATCAGGATCAGGCTCGAGCGGTCCCGCATCAGGATGGTGACATTGCGCTTCGAAAGCACGAGGAACTGCCGGAGCGAGGATGTGCGGCTTTTCCCCGCCCGCTTCGGCTTTCGGACCGTCTGGGCCGGCGCTGCAGCCGACACATGTTTCTGCCGCGCCTGGAGCGGCTCCACGATGTATTTCTGATAGGCACTATGGTTTTGGAACCTCTCTGCCCATTCCCTGGCATTGCCCCTGGATGGATCGTCGAGAATGGTGTAGATTTGGTCAAATTCCATCGCCCTGGTTCGGCGGTCGATGTCGCTGCGGAACTGGTCGAAGTAAGCCAGCGCTTCGTTCGGAGGTCCGAACCACGCCACATATCCGCCGCGGGCCATGAAGACCACCTTATCCGCCAGCATCACGTTCTTGGTGGCGTGGGTGACCATGATGATCGTGCGTCCCTGGTCGGCCAGGCGGCGCATCAGGTGCATGAACAGGGTTTCGGTACCGGGGTCGAGACCGGAGGTAGGCTCGTCGAGGAAAAACAGGCCGGGGCGGGTCAACAGCTCCACGCCGATTGAGACGCGTTTCTGCTGGCCGCCGCTCAGGCCGCTGAT
>DATAKV010000225.1:0-26246 GCA_036261375.1 Anaerolineales bacterium | reverse complement strand
GTCGCTTTCAGAGCAGTCGGAATGGAATTTACCGCCCGCCCTGGAAGGCACCACAACCGAGGAGAACATCATTAAGTGGCTGCCTGCGCCCGATCAGTTACTCGAAATCCTGAGTAGCCAGCCGTTGCTCATCTTATCTGTCGTCCTGGGCGTCACCGAAGGCCTGGGAGGTGTCTTTGGCGGTCTGGTTGTCGTTATCATCCTTAGCATTTATTGGAGTATCAATCAAAGCCATTTCGAACGGCTGTGGTTGTCCCTGCTGCCCGCCGAGCAGCGCAGACGGGCTCGTTTCATCTGGCGGACGATCGAGAGCAATCTCGGCGCCTACTCGCGAAGTGAGATCCTCCAGAGCCTGCTGGCCTTGCTATTATTGAGCATCGGATACTGGCTGTTGGGTTCGCCTTATCCCGCCCTTCTGGCTGTGGCCGGAGCCCTACTGCGGCTCATCCCCGTTGCCGGGGGAATCCTGGCTCCGATCATCCCGCTGCTACTTGGCTTGCTCAGCGGCGCACAGGTGAGCGTGTCCACGGCCGTGTACACGGTACTTGTTCTCACGTTCCTGCATGTCTGGGTGGAGCCCCGTTTATTCCGCTTCAAGTCGGATAACCCGGTCCTGACCTTCGTCATCCTTCTGGCAATGACAGATGCCTTTGGGCTTTTAGGGATCATCGTTGCGCCGCCCCTTTCGGTGATCGTGCAGATCCTCTGGCGGATGCTGGTCAGCGAGCGACTGGCTTCCGAAACCACCATCCAGGTCGCCGACCTTAAGGAACAGCAGGCACGACTGCGGGAAGCCATAGCAGGCATGGAGGGTCCCCCGCCACCACTGGTGACCAGCAGCATGGAACGGCTGAGTGGATTGATCGAAAAAGCGGAACCCATTTTACGGACGGTCCGGATCGATAAGCCGCCCGACCGGCTCAGCCCGCCTTAACTTTCAAGCGGATGTTTATCTCGACATCCTACAGCAAGATTTCAACACTGATGCACTCTCATGAATTAAACAAGGCCAGAAAACCTGCACGGGTGGAAACAAACAGCTCACAGCCAAGATAAGGATAAAAAAACTGCGCGCCTCTGAGCAATGTTCAGAGAACTCTCCTGTAGTTTTAACGAAATACATACCCCATGGATGGTAATCTTTCATCGAAATGACATAACCCCTGGACTCCCGGATGCATCCAGACGAAAATACTTATCCCACAAACGCTGTTTCTCGGCCGCCGGCAGGAAGGACGCCTCGCAGGCATAGCGGTTGCAGGTCATGATATCTTGCAGGCTCATGCCCAGCACTTCGTGGGCGATGCGGTACTCGTTGTTCAGGTTGGTCTCAAGCACTTCAGGATCGTCGGAGTTGATGGTTACCTTCACTCCCAGATCGAACAGTTTCTTCAGTGGGTGCTGCTCGACAGTGGGAACGGAATTGGTCAGGTAGTTGCTCCAGGGATTGACTTCGAGCGTGATGCCGCGCTCCCTTACCAGCTCAACGGCCTGCATATCTTCGATGATGTGGATGCCGTGCCCGATGCGGTCGGGCTGAACCGTACGGATCGTGTCGATCACGGCCGAAGCCGGGGTGTTCTCCCCGGAATGGATCGTCACTTTCAGCCCTGCCTCTTTCGCCTTGAGCACCGGCGCGGCAAACGTCTGGATCGGGTAGAGGTCCTCGGCGTCGGCCAGGTCGATTCCCAGAATTTTTCTCTTATGACGAATCGCCCAGTCCACCGTGCGGACGCACGACTCGGCGCCCATACTGCGCGAGGTGATGGCGATGTAGCCGATCGCCATATCGAAGGCCTGCTCAGCGCGTTCCTTCGCCCGCAGGAGCGCCTCCAGGCATTCATCCCAGTCCAGGTTGTGACCGTGGAAGGCCCAGTCCGGCGAGAAGCGGACTTCGAAGAGCCTGATGTTCTGCCGGGCTGCATCCTCGAACAGCTCCCAGGCAATGCGCTCCACCACTTGCGGCGAGGTGATGCTGTTCTGGAAGATGGCGAAAGCCTCCAGCACCGCTGCCAGGTCGCGCATCTGCTCGTAGACCTTGACATGCCGGTCCAGCTCGGTCACATCGAACGAAGGGATCGACAGGTTATATTCGCGGGCCACGTCGATGATCGTCTGGGTGCGGATGCTGCCTTCCAGATGAATGTGGATCTCGGTCTTGGGCAGATCGTTGTAAAAGGGATCGAAATTTTTCATATCTTGGTGAGCGTGGCAACCCGGAGATTTTCTTGCACCTGTCACGTCTCAGACGTGACCTACTTTCTTTGCCTCATCCATTTGAAGAACTCCACCGCGATAAATACGACCGAGCCAAAAGCCAGGCTGACCAGCAGTTCCTGCAGGCTCAGAGGAGTGGTCGAAAAGACACGGTTGAGTAACGGCACGTAGATTACAGCCATTTGCAAAGCCAGGGTCAGCAGCACGGAACCCAGCATGGCCTTGTTCGAGAGCAGGCCGATCTGCCACAGGGTATCGCGGTCGGAGCGGGTGGCCAAGGCATTGCCCATCTGCGCCAGGGTAAGCGTGGTAAAGATCATCGTCCGCCACACGGCCGATTCTGCCGGGTCTATCCGGTAATAGATGTAGCCAACGCCGAGCGAGACCAGGCCCATCAACAGGCCGATCCACAGGATGTCACGCGCCATACCGCGCCCAAAAATATTTTCTTTGGGAGGATAAGGCGGCCGCTGCATGACCTTGCGCTCGGCCGGCTCGATCGCCAGGGCCAGGCCGGGCAGGCCGTCCGTCACCAGGTTGACCCACAGGATCTGCAGGGAGGTCAGCGGCAGCGGCATGCCGATGAACGGCGCCAGCAGCATGACCCAGATCTCCCCGGCGTTGGATGTCATAGTGTATTTGATGAACTTGCGGATGTTGTCGTAGATGCGCCGGCCTTCCCTGACTGCGGCGACGATGGTGGCAAAGTTGTCGTCCAGCAGGATCATATCGGAGGCTTCCTTGGTCACATCGGTGCCGGTAATGCCCATGGCCACGCCGATCTCGGCCTTTGTCAGCGCGGGCGCGTCGTTGACGCCGTCCCCGGTCATGGCCACGATATGACCACGGTCCTGGAGTGCCTGGACCAGCTTGAGCTTGTGCTCGGGTGAGACTCGCGCATAAACGGGCACATTCTCGACCACGCCCTCAAGCTGCTCGATCGTCATCCCGTCCAGGTCACGGCCGGTCAGGGTCTTGCCTTTCTCAGCAATTCCCAGGTCGGCGGCAATGTAGGCAGCGGTCAGCGGGTGGTCGCCGGTGATCATCACCGTGCGGATGCCTGCTTCCCGGGCTTCCTTCACGGCTCCCTGCACTTCCGGGCGAGCCGGGTCGATCATGCCTACCATGCCGATGAAGATCAGATCCTCTTCGACAGGCTCGGGTGTGTCTCTTTGGGCAAAGGCCAGGCCGAGCACCCGCATCCCATTCTGGGCCAGATCATTGTTGGCCTTCTGGATGCGCTCCGCCCATTTCGCGTCGAGCGGCTCCGTCTGACCCGATGCCCATACTTGGCTTGAGACCTCCAGCAGGCTGTCGACCGCGCCCTTGGTGATCACAAGGTAGTGACCGGGTTCGAAGAAGTCGGGACGTGAATCCTGGTAGGGGTTGAGCAGCTCGGGCACAAGCTGCGGGTTGGGCTGGTGGACGGTGGTCATCCGTTTGCGGTCCGAGTCGAAGGGCAGCTCGGCGACGCGCGGGAATGCCTTCTCCAGGTCTGCCTTCCACAGGCCGGCCTTGGCACTGGCGATCACCAGCGCGCCTTCGGTGGGGTCACCCACCGTCGAGTACGCCCCCTGCTCCCCGGAGACCGGCTCGAGCACGGCATCGTTGCACAGAGCAGCGCCCGCCAGGGTCAGGACGATGGGCGGGCTCTCCTGCAACAGCGGCTCAGGCTCATCGTTGGCATTGACCGTCGGACTGAAGCTGCGCAGGCGTGCCTGCAGGTTGAGCGAGTTCTCCGCCACGTCTACAAAGGTGACGGTCATCTGGTTCTGGGTCAGTGTGCCGGTCTTATCGGAACAGATGACCGTGACCGAGCCCAGCGTCTCCACGGCCGGCAGCTTGCGGATCAGGGCGTTGCGTTTGAGCATGCGCTGTGCCCCGAGGGCCAGCGCGATCGTTACCACCGCCGGAAGGCCTTCCGGTACGGCGGCCACCGCCATCGCCACGGAGACTGTGAACATCTCGACCAGATCTTCGCCGCGCAGCAGTCCCAGGATAAAGACAATGGCCACCAGCACCAGCGCCGCCAGCGCCAGGCCACGTGCCAGCTGTTCGAGCCGCCGCTGCAGGGGCGTCTTTTCGGCGATCACCGACTGGAGCATGTCGGCGATCTTACCCAGCTGGGTCTTCATCCCGGTATCCGTTACCAGCGCCAGCCCGTGACCGTAGGTGACGACTGTGCCCATATACACGGTGTTGACCCGGTCTCCCAGCGGCAGGTTTTCCCCGGCGAGCGGCGCGGTATCCTTTTCGACCGCTTCCGATTCGCCGGTCAGCACCGCCTCCTGGACGCGCAGGTTGGCCGACTCGATCAAACGTCCATCGGCCGGGACGGTATTGCCCGTCTCCAGCTGGACGATGTCGCCGGGTACCAGCAATGTGGCAGACAGCTCCTGTAAATGGCCGTCACGCCGTACGCGTACATGCGGGACCGCCATCTTCTTGAGCGCTGCCATGGCCTGCTCGGCGCGGTACTCCTGGATAAACCCCAGGACTCCATTGAGGACCACGATGATCAGGATCACCACCGCATCGATGGTCTCCCCCAGAAACCACGAGACAGCCGCCGAGACCATCAGCATCACCATCATGATGCCCTTGAACTGCTCGGCCAGGATCGCCCAGGGACCCTTGCCCACCCGCTCGACCAGCTCGTTGGGCCCGTATTTCTCTAGCCTCCGGGCAGCCTCCTCGGCGCTCAGGCCGTTTTCCTGATTGCTTTCCACCTGCTGGATGGCTTGCTCAGTGCCAAGTGCATGCCACTCGGTCATCTCGCCTCCTGATTGCGATCTATGTTTCAAGAAATTGTCACGCTATCCCCGAAGGGGACTATCCCCATCGGGGACTATTCCGTTCGGGGAAACTTCGCGGCCCCGCTCAGGCGGGATCTACGACAAGCGTGAACGACTTATCGTGTCTTGTAGGCCACGTCTGTAACGTGACAGTTTCATCTACGCATGTATTTCGAACAACTGTCACGCTGGAAGGGTGACCTACTTTTCAGGTACTGGATTGTCTATTGGGCATTCGGCTTCCGGGGCGTGATCAACACCTTATCCACCCGGTGGCCATCCATATCCATCACTTCAAAGCGCATCTCGTTCCACACAAAGGAATCGCCGGCCGCAGGGACGCGCCCAAGCTGTGCCATGAACAGGCCGCCCAGTGTGTCATAGTCATTCGAGTCTTGTGGCAGATCGTCCAGGTCCAGTAGCATTTGCAGCTCGTCCACCGGCATCATTCCGTCCAGGAGCCAGGAGCCGTCCTCGCGCTTTGTAGCCGCAGGCTCCCCTTTATCGTCCAGCGCCGGGATATCGCCCACAATGGCTTCGAGCACATCGGTCAGGGTCACCATTCCGTCGATGGTGCCATACTCATCCACGATAAGGGCAACCGGAGACTTGTCATGGCGGAGACGCGCTACCACTTCCAGGGCATTGACCCCTTCGGGCATAAAAGGCGGCATGGGCAGTGATTCGGGGAAGGCAATGGAACGGCCATCAGCATATTCTCTCAGCAGGTCCTTGGCCCGGAGCACACCGATCACGTGCTCGAAATCTCCCCTGCAGACAACAAAATTGGTATGGCCGGAAGAAACGATCTTGCGGATGTTCGCTTCAAGCGGATCCTCCACATCCAGCCAGACCATCTCGGAACGATGGGTCATCAACGAGTTGGCGGTCCGGTCACTCAGGCGGAACACCCTCTCGACGATTTCCTGTTCCACATCTTCGAATACGCCTGTTTCCCGCCCCTGCTCGATCAGGATCTTGACCTCCTCTTCCGTAACGGTCGGCTCACTGGCCGGTTTGATCCCAAGCAGACGCACCACCAGTTCGGTCGAGGCACTCAAGAGGGTCACGAACGGCCTGGCAATCGAAGAAACGAACCGCATAAGTGGTGCAACCGAGGCGGCAATTCTCTCTGCATTGTTCAACGCCAGACGCTTGGGGACCAGCTCTCCGATGACCAGGGAAAAATAGGTGATTACGGTCACCACGATCCCAACGCCGATGGCTCTACTGTAGGGTTCTAGCACCGGGTAGCGGGCAACCCAGGCGGCCAGTGAATCGGCAATGGTTGCCCCGCCAAATGCGCCGCTCAAAATGCCGATCAGCGTGATCCCAATCTGCACGGTGGAAAGAAATCGAGTGGGCTGGGAGGCGAGACTGAGCGCGGTCTTTGCGCCTTTGCTGCCCTCCTCGGCCCGCTGCTGCAGCCGCACTTTGCGGGCGGAGACGACCGCCATCTCGGAAAGGGAAAACAGCCCATTCGTCAGGATGAGCAGGAT
Organism: Anaerolineales bacterium; assembly: GCA_036261375.1. GTDB lineage: Bacteria > Chloroflexota > Anaerolineae > Anaerolineales > Villigracilaceae > Defluviilinea. Next base: position 19,735 of record DATAKV010000225.1, on the reverse strand, counting down.
CAGGATCAGTATCTCGGTCGTAAGAGAGCCCATGAAGTATATCGATCAGTTCAAGGAAGAGTATGAGAGGATTTTATCATGGTATGTAGGTCATGTCTGCCGTACTGCGTTCCACTGGGACAACGTGACGGTTTCATCTGCCCCTGAGTTTTCCAGTACTGTTACACTGCCCCTCTACGGGGGGATTTTCGATTAGCGTAACCTATTTTTTATATCTGTGCGCCAGGACGGGGCCAGCACCGGCCTGACTTTCTTCAAGGCGTTCCCGGGAGCAACTATTTATCTCAGGAAGGCGAGGTAGGAGTCCACACCTTTTAAAAAGGACTAAATCTTACAAACGGTTTACCGCTGTAACCTTTTCTGATCTATATGGCCGGAACTCAGACAGCGCTACGACCGGAATTGTGATATTCTTGGACCAATCTGGTCCAAATTCAAGTGAATACTTTTTCCAGTCATTCTCTTTTTCTGGCGCTCTCTGCTCTTAAAGGTTATTGCGGGTCTTATCCATTATTTTTGCCCAAAGGAGATGCAGATTTATGAAAGCTGTTCACATCCATGATTATGGCGGGCTGGACGTCCTACACTATGAAGAGGCGCCACGTCCCAGTCCCGGTGCAGGTGAAGTCCTGATCCGCGTTCATGCCACTACAATGAACCCGTTCGACTGCGCTGTTCGTGCGGGGTACATGGGACAGTATTTTACTTACACCTTCCCGCTCATCCTTGGGACGGATGTTTCCGGCGTGGTCGAAGAGGTGGGTCAGGGGGTCACGGATGTAGCCGCGGGTGATATCGTCTACACGCGAAGCGGCATCTACCGTGATGGGGCGCATGCTGAATACGTCCTGGCCCTGGCAGCTGATGTAGTCCCCAAGCCGGAGTCGCTCGACCACATCCATGCCGCGGCTCTGCCGCACGTCACGCTGACCGCCTGGCAGGGATTGATCGAGTTCGCCGACCTTCAGGAAGGCCAGACTGTGCTGATCCATGCCGCGGCCGGAGGAGTGGGTCACGTGGCCGTCCAGTTGGCCAAGTGGCGCGGAGCAAAGGTTGCCGGCACGGCCTCGGTCAACATGCCGTTCCTGGAAGAGCTGGGGGTGGACCAGCCGATCGATTATTCAAAGGTTGCCTTCGAAGACCACGTCAAGGATGTGGATGTGGTGCTGGACCTGCTCGGCGGTGAGACCCAGCAGCGCTCCTGGCAGGTGCTCAAGCCGGGAGGGATACTGCTCTCCACGGTCCAGCCGCCTTCACAGGAGATTGCCCACTCCTACGGCGTCCGCCAGCGGATGATCGGTACGGCCCCACCGGTCCGCAAGGTGCTGACCGAAGCATCGAACATGGTGGCGAATGGCCAGCTCAAGCCTCATGTCTCCGCGGTCCTGCCCCTGGAGGACATCCAGAAGGCGCATGCCATGATCGAAGCCCGCCACACCCGCGGCAAGATCGTCATCCAGGTGGTAGACTAGCATCACTGCCTGCTGTCCATGCAATGTAAAGCCTCCGGGACTAACTCTTGGAGGCTTTGTTTTGTTTCCGATACGCAGCAACTCTTCCCCGAGTTTCCACCCTTACCCTGTTCTCGAGGTGGCAGTTTCTTGGGCATGCAGTTTCATATACCGCCATGCAGGCGCAACTCCCATTCGGAATGTAGCCCGAGTCAAAGGCTGACATAGGGAACCAGCATACTCTCCGGAAACGACCCCGCTACACCAAAAGGAATTTCGGATCCGTGAGCTGCATTTCCGGGCAGCGCTTCCCGGACGACTTAGTGCTACCTGGAAAGAATGGTGATAAGGATGGCAAGAGCAATGGAAAGCCCAAAGAAGATCCATATACATCCCCCTGTACTTTTTTGCTGTCGATCGTGTCTGTGTGTACTTTGTCTCCAGGGCATACCAACTCCTGTCGATGTTCTTCTCCATTATTGCTTAATCTGCCGTAACCCTCCATTACTGTTTCTTCACAATTTCTTTCATGCCAAACGGCAGCTTTTTGACACGGACAGCCGACAGTTATGATTTTTATCCATCCTTTACAGGAGATTCGGTCTTTTTGCGGGGTTTCATTTTGACTAGCATAGTTTAGTAAGAATACAACAAAACCATCCAAACAGCCTGAAGCGGGCGGCGCGGTCGGAAAGCAGTAACCTTCCACGAAACACGCCGCCTGCCAGTTCTACTTAAGAAGGACAGGCGTTTACATTAACAGGAGAAGCAGATGGAAAACACGATCGTCCACAAGACAGGGTATTACGCAGCGCTTGGCACCGTGGCGCTCACCGTTCTCACCTTTGGGATTGCCTTCATGACTCCTCCTCTCTCAGGCCCGTACTGCGCGGGAGGTTGTTTCAGCTATCCCTATTCGGATATTGCTGTCCGTTTCCCCCGGGATTATTACTGGATGGTCCCGGCCATTCTCCTCTCGCTGGTGTACTATGCGCTGATGGCTTCGATCCACTACTCCGCTCCGGCCGGCCGAAAGATATTCAGCCACCTGGGGCTATCGTTCGCGCTGATCTCCACCGCCACACTGATGATCGACTATTTCATCCAGCTATCGGTCATCCAGCCCAGCCTGCTGCAGGGCGAAACAGACGGCATTGCCCTCCTGTCGCAGTTCAATGCCCACGGCGTCTTTATCGTCCTGGAAGAGATCGGCTTTTCGATGATGAGCCTTTCGATGCTGTGTATGGCGCCGGTATTTGTGGGCAAGGCGGCCACCGAAAAGGCGATCCGCTGGCTGTTCGTTGGTTGCTTTTTTCTGACAGTCCTGGCGTTTGTCTTCTATTCGGCAACCTATGGGGTCCAACGCGAATACCGTTTCGAGGTGGCAGCCATTTCGATCAACTGGCTCACCCTAATCGCGGCCGGCGCGCTGTTGAGCCGTTACTTCCGTAGAGCCCTTTCCGAGTCGTCGCCGCAAAAAATGAAGAGTGTTTCCCGGCAGAGTGCCGGTGTGTAGATGACGTGACACAGGGTCAGGCTCAAAATAACATTACAGGTATTGTAGATCCTGCCTGCCGCACAGCGTCCCTTTGAGGCGATGTGAAAGTTTCAGGTTTAACTCACTCTTCAACAGCTTTTTAAGATTCCTCCTTTTGATTTCGAGTATTCGATAAATATTTTGCCTGTGATATTCAGGCCAAGAACATGGGTCTTTGCTCCAACCTTCACGGTCAAATTATGATCGAATGAAGAATAATCAACGATCTTAATCTGTGCTCCAGGCACAAGGCCCAGGCTTTCCAGGTGACGGAGTAGTTTTGCATCCGCGTTCTTTACACACTTGACTTGGGCTGTTTGTGTTGGGCGTAAGGCCGAAAGGGGCGTTGACTCCTCGGGCGGCATTTTCAAGTCAGCCGTAGGGATCAACTCGCCATGTGGGTCTCGCAAAGGATGTCCCATGGCTGCCGCGATCCGTTGTTCGAATTCTTCCGAGATGACGTGTTCAAGGCGCTCCGCCTCTTCATGCACTTCATCCCATGAATAGCCAAGGGTTTGAACCAGCCATGTTTCCAGCAGACGATGGTGGCGGATCACTTCCAGTGCTGCTTTTTTGCCTTCGCTGGTCAATGTCACGCCCTGGTGTTTTTTATACATAACGAGAGCAGGGCTGGCAGAGGCAAGCTTCTGTACCATGCCGGTGACGGAAGGGGCGCTGATGTTCAGCCTCTTTGCAAGCGTGTTCGTACTGGCAGCTTCGCCATTCTCGGTCAGTTCATAGATATTCTTCAAATAGTCCTGGATTGAAACGGTGAGTGATTGTTCCATTCTTGATCCTGATCGTAGTAAACAGATACGCAGACCAACTTCCGGGAGAATTCTTTACTTTATAAGCAGCCCGGTCACCCAGAGCACCAACATGCCTGTGACGACACCGCTGAAAACAGTCATCGGCATTGCCTCGCGCTCTGTGTCTTTTTGAATGAGTTTGGCGATTTCATAGACCACCTGGAAGATCGCCCCGGTGCCGATCGCAAGGAATAGCACGGCCAGGAATGGAGAGGGGGTATAGCCGCCAATCCAGGCGCCGATGATGGCCGGCGCGCCTCCGATCAGGCCCATCAGAGCCAGGCGGCCGATGCTCGGACGGTCACGCAGGACCGGCGCAATGATGCCGAGGCCTTCCGTGATATTTTGGATGATAAAGCCCACCACCAGAAATGTTCCAAGTGCGATTTCACCGACACTGTACGCAGCGCCGATGGCGAGGCCCTCGCCAAGATTGTGAAAACCGATCCCAACGGCGATCATCAGTGCAATGGCGAGGCGGCGGTCCGTTTCACTACCTGTTACTCCGGTCTGGCGTTTGGAAATGGCATCAAGTAACAGGAAGGTTGCCACGGCCCCGATGCCGATCAGGCCCACCCCCTGATAGCTCGAGGGGACCTGGGCCGCGACTTCCAGCGCTTCGACGAGCGTATCGAGCCCCAGGAAAATCAACAGACCGGCGGTGGCTGCCATGAGGAACAGCATCGTGCGGCGGCCCAGCTGCCGAAGGGCCGGGAACCAGAAGATTCCCAGAAAGACCGGAATGACACCTACGTATAAGCCGATCAGGGTGAAGCCCCAGAATGTGCGCGGGGAAGGCTTCGGCGTTTCAAAGGCAACGGGGATATCGACTGTAAATGGGATGGCGTTGCTCGTAAAGATCGTGATGCCATACGCCTCCCCATAAGACCAGGCGTAGTTGACATGGATATCTGCTCGTCCCAGGCGCGGGAGGGTCGGGCCTGGGCTGACGTCGAATGGCATGACGGCTTCGTTGATGATGACCGTCGCAATCGTCAATGGCTCGGGGCCGGTGTTCTGGACATGCAGCTCGATCATGTTCCGTTCCAGATGGTAGCGCTCGACGGTCAGGTTTTCGACCGGAACAGGTGCTTCGAGATCGAGCCCGCCGCCGGTGGAAAGGAAAAGCGCAATCACCCCGGCCAGGAGAACGACCGGGATGAGGAGCAGAACGAGCGTCTGAAAGGTGAAACGTTTTGATGTGGGTTGGGAAGTTGTTTGAGTCATCGTTCGCCTCTACGGTAGAACTTCAAACATGCCGTTCCAACCCAGCTCAGCGAACTCGGTGACATGAGCGTGGAACATGTACATGCCAGGATATTTGTAGCTGAATTCAAGGATGCCGCGCTGTGCCTGTCCCTGGATGATGGTATCTGTAAATTCGCTGGGAACCAGGCTTGTCCCGGTGGGATAGTAGTGGAAAAAATTCGCATGCAGGTGAAAGGAGTTGAGAAGGTCGAATTCCAGGATATTGACCAGATAAATGCGAACCGTCTCACCGACACGGATCTGGATGGGATGATTCTGGTAGTGGAAGGGAATCCCGTTGACGGCATAGAAATCGTTGCCATCGTCGAAATCGATATCGATGCCGTTCATGACCATGATCATTTCGCGGTCCACCGGCGGTCGGCCCTCTTTGGGATCCACGATGAAAGCGCCGTACAGTCCTTTGGCGATGTGGCGGGCCAGGGGGAAGACATGGCAGTGGTACAGATGCAGCCCGAACGGTTCGGCATTGAATTCGTAGATAAAGGTGCCGCCGGGCTCGACCAGTCCGCCGGGGCCCGTGCCAGGGACGCCATCCATTTCGCTGGGATGGAAGCCATGAAAGTGAATGGAATGTGGATGATTGCTTCCGTTGCTGAAGTGGATGCGAATGCGGTCGCCTTCCGTGGCCCGGATTGTCGGCCCGGGAATCCTCCCGTTATAGGTCCAGGCAGGGAACTCGATACCTGGAACGACTTCGATATTTTTATTAAAGGCAATGAACTCGTACTCCCGCAAGGTCTGCCCGTTTGACAATGTGGAGACTTCCCCGAAGTCAAAGTCTGTCAGGAGATCTGTAGGATTGAATCCATTCTTCGCATGGTCCACCTCACCTACCGTACCCGGCAGATCGCCGTGATCACCCTGCTGCATGAGATGAGAGGTTTGCACAGGATCGTGCGTTTGCACGGTAGGATCGTGGTTGCGCTGTAACATGGAAGTTGCCCCGGCCGTACCCAAGACTGCAACACCCCCCATTTTGAGAAAGTCTCTCCGAGATAAAGGCTTCATAGCTTCTCCTTACGGCTAAAACAAAGCTTAGGTTTACCTAAATATTGTACTCCTATCAGGACGATTGTCAATAGGTGCTTCTCTTTCATGCGCCAAAGGGAGTAAGGTTTGTTTTTAACAAAGCTGTTCCCTGCTATTTCAAATATAACAATATAGGCAATTTGGCCTATTTGCGAATACGTACAGTAGCGCTTCAAATCGGCAGACCGAGCTCATACAATTGGATCCACTGAGAAGTGTATGGCTCTTTCTCCCTTTCTTTCCACAGGCCAAACCTTTAATGAAGCATATCAATTGACAAGCGAGCGGCTTCAGGAGGCTGGTTTGCGTTTCGTTCGAACGTTCGACCTGCACACGGTCCGCGCGGGCATCCATGGGTGTTCCTGCCCAAATCATGGAACCGAGGAGTGCGACTGCCAGCTGGTGGTCCTGCTTGTCTACAAGGTTGGGGAACAACCTGTCACGCTGATCCTGCATGGGGAAGGTGGAAGCACCTGGTTTTCTACAGCCGAGAGCCCTTCATCAGGTAATAATTCTGCACTGTCTGCTGAGATTAAACGGATCCTGGAGAGAGAGCTTGCCTGCTATTCGAATGGCAGGTAAATGCTCCCCTCCATCACCCTAGCTGCAATGACGATACCCCAACTGCAAATTAAATCGCAAAAGAAAACTTCCATGGGCAGCTGGCTCTCCAGCCATGCCTTCCGGGTCTTTCTTGTGATATACGGCCTGTGGGTGTTTATTCCTTTTCTGGCGCCGGTATTCATGAATATCGGCTGGACAGGCCCAGGCCGGGCGATCTACGTGCTGTATTCCTTTTTCTGCCATCAGCTACCGGAACGCTCCCTGTTCTTCTTCGGTGAAAAGAGCATGTATTCGCTGGGTGAGATCCAGACCGCCTGGTTTGAGACGGCCAATCCCATGGTGCTGCGCAGGTTCATTGGTAATGACAGCCTGGGCTGGAAAGTTGCCTGGTCAGACAGGATGGTTTCGTTTTATACCAGCATCTGGTTCTTCGCCCTCCTGGGATATCCTTTACGACATTCGCTACGATCATTGTCGTGGCGGGGATTGGGGCTTTTGCTCCTGCCCATCCTTGTCGATGGAGGCACACATGCGATCAGTGACCTGGCTGGCATCGGACAGGGATTTCGTGATACAAATAGCTGGCTCGCTGCATGGACGGGTGGATCCCTGCATGCCTCCTTTTATCGAGGTGATGCACTCGGTTCGTTCAACTCCATCATGCGGCTGGTCACGGGTGTTCTGGCGGGCCTGGGCATCGCCTGGGCAGTCTTTCCGTTTTTCTTTCATGCCCGGGATGAGAATAAATAAATGGATACCACAGCATGCCGAAAGCAGTAACACAATCAAAAGTCAGGATCCGCATTCTGCTTGCAGACGATCACCACATCGTCCGCTCGGGGGTTCGGCAGCTGCTGGAAAGCGCGAAGGATCTTCATGTCATTGCCGAGGCGGGCGATGGGGAAGAGGCCCAGCAGTTGATCCAGGAACACCAGCCGGACGTTGCCGTGCTGGATATCCAGATGCCAAAAGCCAGCGGCATCGAGGTCACACGCTGGGTGCGCTCCCATCTGCCTCATGTCGGCGTGCTGATCCTGACCGCGTATGACGATGACCCGTATGTCATGGCCGTCCTGCAGGCAGGTGCCAATGGTTATGTCCTGAAAACAGGCCAGGCCGAGGAGTTGATCCAGGCAGTGCGCGATGTATATGAGGGCAAGTCGGCGCTTGACCCGAAAATCACCCATAAGCTGATGTCCAGCCTGTTCCGAGGGCCCGAAAAGAAAATCGTCGAGCCCCTGACGGACCGCGAGCTGGAGGTCCTGCGACTGGCAGCCAGAGGCTATACGAACAAGGCCATTGGACTGCATCTGAATATCAGCGACCGGACCGTGCAGGGACATCTGGCCCATACGTTCGCAAAACTGCAAGCCGGCAGCCGTACGGAAGCCGTCATGCGTGCGGTATCCCTGGGCTTGATTTCTCAAAGTTCCGGGACGATCCCCGACGAATGAAACCCGCCCGCGTCTCGTTGCTGCGCGGCATCACCGTGCAGCTGCTTGCTATTACCGTTCTACCACTAACTCTCCTATTACTGCTGATCGCGTTCGGCAGTGTCGCCCTGCACCAGCAGGATATGCGTGCGCTGGTCGGAGAGAGGGATGAGCGCGCCGTCCAGGCTGCCGCGGCGGCCCTGTCCTCAGAGCTTCACCACCGAGAGGCGAGTATCACTCACCTGGCCCAACTCGCCGAAATTTCTCCAGAAACCCCCATACATACCTCACAGGATATTCTTTTGGACTTCGATGGCGGCCTGGCGTACCTCACCATGGACGGGCAGCCGATCACAAGCACCGGTTCAGCCTCCATCTGGCAGATTCTTGCCCGGTCCGATGGATATCTTGAAGCCTTATCTGACCTTGAACCTTTATTTTCTCCACCGGCCGTGGACCCGGAGACTGGCAATGTTTTTGTCGTCGTCTTCCAGGCTGTCCCATCCCGGGACATGATCGTTGCAGGCGCCTTTTCTCCCGACGTGCTTGCCGGAGAGATCCTGTCCACCTCCTATCCTGACAGCAGACATGTAACAATCTTTCTTCTTGACTCTTCCCGCCAGATCTTATTTTCCAGCGGTCCGCTGGCCCGTGAGAGTATCCCGGCCGAGCATCCTGGCATCCAGGAAGCCCTGCAGGGTCAGAGCGGCACAACCTATGTCACCCAGGGAAATGTTGAGCATGTGGTTGCCTACAGCCCCATTGCTCCCACGGGATGGGCCTTGATCACAGAGGAAGAGTGGGAGATGGTGACAAGTCCCTCTCTACAGCTGACCCAGGTAGCCCCGCTGGTCATCGTTCCGGCCTTTCTACTGGCACTTCTTGCGTTATGGTTCGTTGCATCCCGCATCGTTCAGCCCCTTCAGAGATTGGAATCGCAAGCCGCAGCACTTGCCTGGGGAGATTTCGGAGCCATCCAGGAGCCTGTTGGAGGCATTTCCGAAGTGCAGCACCTGCAAACAGAACTCACCGAAATGTCCCGAAAAGTACAGGCCGCCCAGGAGGGGTTGCATGACTACATCGGCGCGATCACGGCTGCTCAGGAAGAGGAGCGCAGCCGCCTGGCCCGTGAGCTGCACGACGATACCATCCAGGCTGTGATAGCTCTCAAACAGCGAGTTCAGCTGGCCCAACAGACGGTCAGGGACCCCAATGGAAGGAAAGCGCTGCGGGAGCTGGAAGAGCTTGCCGAACAAACAGTGGAAAACCTGCGCCGGCTCACGCGCGCCCTGCGGCCTATCTATCTGGAGGACCTGGGTCTCGTCACCGCACTGGACATGCTTGCTCGCGAGACGGGCCAGGTCCATTCGCTGGTAGTGGAGTTCCAGAAAGAGGGACAGGAACGGCGGCTGACACACGAAGTGGAGCTGGCTCTTTACCGGATTGCCCAGGAAGCACTCCATAATGTTGTCAAGCATTCCGGTGCCTCTAAGGCCAGTCTGAAGATCGCTTTTGATACGAACCAGATCCGCATGGACATCTGGGACAATGGGAAGGGATTCGATATGCCCCGCAGCCCCACCGACTTCGCTGCACGTGGACACTTTGGCCTGCTGGGGATCCGCGAGCGGGCGGACCTTATGGGTGCCCGTCTGGAAGTCGACTCCGTTACCGCACAGGGAACCCGGCTGACGGTCCGATTGTAAGCAGCCAGTATGCAAACGTCCCACTGGCAGGTGGGACGTTTGCTTCAGCACATTCTACGGTTCAACTCATCATGTGATGGTGGTGGCCTCCGTCGCAGTGCTCATACCACTCACAAAGCCACATCTGCATCTGCTCGATTTCAGCCGTCTGGGTGGCAATAATAGTCTCGCACAGGCTGACCAGCTCGGGATGATAGGCCATCTCCAGGCACGTCTGCGACATTTCGACCGCCATACTGTGGTGCATGATCATCATGTGCATGAAGTGCATCTCGAATTCTTCCGCCCGGTGGCGCAGCAGGTGGGACATCATCTGACGCTCTTCGGGGGAGATTCGGGCCTTGTAATCGATGTCGTACCAATCCATGAGCCATTCGCTCGTCAGCTCGATCTCCTGCTCCTGGTCTTCCAGCATCTGCTGGCAAAGCGCGATTAGCTCTTCGTGAACGGCACGCTGGAGGCAGAATTTTGCCATCATGACTGCCGAGGCATGGTGATCGATCATATCCTGCATGAAGCCGATCTCGAATTCAGCCTGGCCGGCATCCGGAGCAGGTGCATCTGCCTGCACAGGGCTTGAAACAGGTAACACCAGACTCAAGACTAGAAACCGAGTCAACAGGAACCCTACGTGCTTCCGAGTTATCATGGTTTTTCCTCCAGGCTCATGCGGTCTGTGCCATGTCCCGGCAGGAGCTGGCACAGCTCCGGCAGGCCTCTGCACACTGCCGCATCATCTCGTCATCAAAGCGTTCACAGTCTTCCGCACACCGCTCGCAGACCTCAGCACAGACGCCGCACGTCTGCCCGTGAAACTCGGACATGCGCAGCATGAAATTGGCGCTGGTCTGGCAGATCTCGGCGCAGTCCATGAGCAGCTGGATGTGCCGGGGATCTGCATGCTCTCCTCCCATTTGAAGACAGTGGCTGATGGTTTCCATGCAAACATCATGGCAATGGTGACATTCCTGGATGCATTCCCGCATCCGCTGGTCGATCATCGTATTCATTCAGATACTCCTTTATACGTGAAGAGGTTTTGCTGCCTGAAATCTCTGCTCCCTTGGATGCGCAGCCGTATCTTGCAGTATAGGTCCTAACTGGAGGAGCACAATGGGGAAACAACCTGACAGCCCTTAGGGAAATGGCGGGGTCCAAATAAGCCATTTGGCCTACATCCCGTAAACCCGCCTCCCTCCTATGCATTTGCAGACAAAACACCCAAGTCATATGGACCGGGTGATCTTCGTCATGAGCAGAATGGCTTGGGCAGGTTTCAGCAGAATGGCGGTGAGCAGCAATCCGAAGGCTGGGTAAGATAACGCATCATAAATTGATTTGGAGGCATGCCATGTGCAATCGTATAGATCCAGAAGGGGCTCATCGATGAGACGGTTTCTCCATCTGTTCCCGGCTCTTTTATTCACACTCGCTGCTTTATTCTCTTTTCCCGTGACGGTGCTCGCGGGTGAAGGTGATGATGTCCACGGGCTGGAAGTGGATGTCAACGGGTATCACGTTGTACTCTCCAGCCACGACGAATGGCAACGAGGGAAAAACGTGATCGTTGTGACGATCACAGACAGCATGGGAATGCCGGTGGAGCAAGCGGATGTTGAGATCATGTTTGCACCTGTTACCAAGGGGCATGCTGAGCCTGAAGAGGACTCACACGATGTGGAGCCGGGACACGGTTCCATGACCGGTATGGAGCCAGAAGAGGATGGGCATGACACCCCCGAAGCATCGGAGCACGAGGAGGAGACGCCAACCATGCTCGCCATACAGGAAGGTCATGAGCCAGGCACCTACGAAGCCGAAGTCCGCCTGGTCAATTCAGGCGAATATGACGTTCAGGTCTTCTTCCATGTCACCGGCGAGATGCTTCAGGCCGACTTTAAGGTCAACGTTCCCGGAGCAGGTGCCCAGACCCTTGTGTTGTGGAGCTTCCTGCTGGTTAATACGCTGGTAATAACATCCGCCGGTGTGATGCGAAAACAATCCCAGAATGTGAAAGGCATGAACTAGAATGGCGGCTGAGCTCAAACCTTCCTACAGAAATATTCTCTCCGGCGGCAATCTGCTGCAGATCAAAGCCATCGACCGTCTGATGCGCAGCAAGTGGTTCCCGGGCATTATCCAGTGGCCTACTCTCCTGCTCTTCATGCTCATCATGTTCCAGCTGCTGCTCGGACCGGACTCTGCCCACGATAATTTGGGCACCGCGCTGACCTGGGTATTGTGGTGGCCTCTGATCCCGATCCTCTTCCTGTTCCTGGGACGCTTCTGGTGTGCGATCTGCCCGTTCGCCACGATCAACGATCTGGTGCAGAAGTTCGTGGGCAACAACCGTCCTGTCCCGCGCTTCCTGAAGAAATACGGTATCTGGATCATCGACGCCCTGTTCATCTTCATCACCTGGAGTGACCACGTCTGGGGGGTGGTGGAAAACCCCTTTGGCTCGGGTATTCTCATGCTCATGCTGACCACCGGGGTGATCGCTTCCGGCTCGTTCTTTGAGCGCCGCACCTTTTGCCGGTACGTCTGCTTTCTGGGCGGCTTATCAGGCAACTACGCCCGGACAGGCATGCTCGCCCTGCGCGGCACACCGGAAATCTGTGCAACCTGTACGGCCGCCTCCTGCTTCAAGGGCACAGACAAAGCGCCGGGATGTCCCCTGTTCGAATTCCCCAAGACCATGTCGTCCAGCGCGAACTGCGTGATCTGCGCGGCCTGTATCAAGAACTGTCCCAACGACTCGATCCAGCTGACGGTCCGGCCTCCCACCAGGGAGCTGTGGTTCATCCGTAAGCCTCGGATGGAGGAAGCTTTCCTCTCGGCCGTCATCATGGGCATCGTCTTTGTCCAGAACGTGACTATGCTGGAAGTGTGGGGCGCAATGCTCAAGTGGCTGGAAAAGGCCGTCGGGACGACCAATTATGCGATCACCTTCAGCATTACCTTTGCGATCGCCATCCTCATTCCCGTGACCCTGCTCGGCATTACATCGTGGATCGCCGGTAAATTCAACAAGAGCAGCCTGCTGGAAAACTTCACCCGCTTTGGCTATGCGATAATTGCCCTGGATGTGGCCGGTCATATCGCCCACAACCTGTTCCACCTGCTGGCCGAGGGAAAATCCATTTTCTACACAGCCCTGGCCCTGCTGGGCCAGGAGGTCCATGGCGCGTCCCCGGCGGTTGTCGGTATGGAAACTATCCAGTTCCTGCAATACGGCCTGATCGCCCTGGGTTTCGTCGCATCGTTGTATACCGCCTATCGGATTGCCAGGAGCCACCAGACCACCGGCGCCGTTTGGGGAACCTTTGCGCCCTACGCAGCCCTGATCGTCGTCCTCACGGTCATGAATATTTACCTGTTCATGCTGCCTATGGCCATGCGCATGTAGAACCGGCGAACCGCAGAATCCCGGTCCTGACCCACAAGGAACTTGCCATGTCTGATTCTCAAATTCTCCTCTTCCTGTTGGGAATTTTCCTCACCACAGTGATGGAGTCGAATGCCTGGCTCGCCTTTCAGGAAAGGCCGGGTGGGCAGAACGATATGCCAAAGCATGGCAGGGATGGATCAAAATGAATACGGACAATCGGAACGGGTTCACAGTCAGCCATCTGGCCGCCTTCTTGATCGGTGTGCTGATCTTCTGGTCTTTCGCCGGGGATTGGCTCGATCTTGAATCGGGGCTTGTTTTCCTGAGCGGGCTGGCCGGAGTGGCGCTGGCCGTGCTGGCCTCGGGTATCTGGAGCCTTCGGCGAAGGCGTCCTTGATTTGCATTTCTCCTGACATTCGTCATAAGCCATTTGGCGCATGCTGCTGTCCGCCATAGTGCGCTGGAAGCAGGCGATTGGACCGACTACGATTGGGCCATCCGATTGCGGAGGCCCAATATGTTTTCAAAACCACTCAAACTCATTTACCTTTCCCTCCTCGTGGTGCTCCTCGCCACAACACTCCCCGCCTGTTCCACCCCAGACATGACCGCAGGCCTGCACATGATGAGCCTGGATGAAATGCCGATGGATGTCCAGTCTGCTCCTGTTACCGTTCAGACGGCGTATCAATTTGCTGCCGCCAATCCTGAGATCCTGGCGAACATCCCCTGTTACTGCGGCTGCGGAAACGTGGGTCATCTCTCGAACTATGACTGTTATGTCGCCAGCATGGACGCGGATGGCGGCATTACCTTTGATCCCCACGCCCTTGGCTGCTCCATCTGCGTGGATATCACCCAGGATGTCATGCGGATGCTGCAGGAGGGGAAAAGCGCCGAAGAAGCCCGGGCCTACGTGGACAAAACGTACTCTAGGTACGGTCCCTCGAACATCCCATTATCGCTTCCATGATTCCGCGCTTGCCTTTTTCCTTGCTCCTGATGGTTGGCCTAGCTGCGATATTTGTCCCGCTGCCTGTTCCTTCCACGGTACCCCAGGAGAGAACATTCCGGATCGAAGCGCGGCAGTTCGCTTTCTCTCCTTCTGAGCTGAAGGTCAATGTTGGCGACACAATAACCCTCAAGCTGGTCAGCATGGACGTTGTTCACGGTCTTTATGTGGATGGATATGGAATCTCCGTCCAGGCCGATCCGGGCCAGACCCAGACCCTGACCTTTACCGCCAGGAAGCCCGGATCCTTCCGGCTTCGCTGCAGTGCGACCTGTGGCGCGATGCACCCGTTCATGATCGGCAAGCTGACGGTTGGGGAGAATCACTGGCTCCTTCGTTCCCTCGTTCTCGCCGGGCTGGCCGTGCTCGGCGTGCTGGGACAGCCCATCCTAAAAGCGTGACCCGATGACAAAGATCGAGCTTACCCGGCATCCCCTGCTCAAAAGCTTCCTGAAGAGCCGCTATCCCCAGCTTGCTGTTTTTGTGCTTGTGCTGGCCGGCTTTGTTTTTGCGATTGTGGCGGGCCTGATCGGTACACCTGTTGGAAGCCGCAATTTCAGCATTGTCTTTGTCTGGATCGCCTGGTGGGCTATCCTGATCCTGGTCGCTGTCCCGTTCTTCGGGCGCGGTTGGTGCGCGGTGTGCCCGATCCCCCTCCCCGGCGAGTGGCTGCAGCGCGGGGCCGTGCTGGACCCACCCGGCAAAAAACCCGGGTGGCTCAACCGCCGCTGGCCCCGGATTTTTCGAAACATCTGGCTGCAGAATATTGCCTTTCTTTTCCTGGCCTTGTTCAGCAGCGTTCTGCTCACAACTCCTTCTCTGACGGGTATCGTCCTTGCGATCATGCTCCTGGCGGCAACTGCTCTAAGCACCGTCTTCGAGCGCCGGGCGTTCTGCCGCTATCTCTGTCCCGTGGGCGGGTTCATCGGCATCTATGCAAAAATAGCGCCGCTGGAACTGCGCATCAAAGACAAGGATATCTGTGCAAGATGCAAAGACAAGCCTTGTTATCACGGCTCACCTGCAGGCTACGGCTGTCCGTGGGATGTCTTTCCGGGCGGCATGACGACGAATACCTATTGCGGCTTGTGCCTGGAGTGCCTGCGCACCTGTCCGTACGACAACATTGCCGTCAATCTTCGTCCTTTCTGCAGGGACCTTGTGAAACCATCGAACCGGCTGGATGAAGCATTCAAGGCGTTCATCATGCTCGGCTCTGCGCTGGTCTATGCGGGTGTATTGCTTGGCCCCTGGGGCATGCTTAAGGATGCCGCCTACCATGTGGGAACCCTGGCCTGGTTTACATATGCCGCCGGGTTCCTTGCTTTCATATTTATCATCCTCCCCGGCCTGTTTTTCCTGTGCCTGATGCGAGCACAAAACAGCCTGTCCATGAAACAGCGGTTTACCTCCCTGTCCAGGGCCCTCATCCCCCTGGGATTGATGTTCTGGGTGGCATTCAGTCTCTCCTTCGTGCTGACTAACGCCTCTTATACTCTCGCTACCTTATCTGACCCACTGGGTCTCGGATGGAATTTATTTGGCACGGCGGGAATCCCCTGGCAGCCCGTGGGGACATCTATCCTCGCTCCGGCTCAAACTTTGGCCTTAGTGGTCGGCCTGATCGGGTCCGCCCGTACGGCTCAAAAAGCCGCCTATGAAGCCGGGGTATCAACCTTTCCTGTCATCATCTATTGTTTGGGTCTGACAGTCATCATGCTTTGGTTACTGATATGAAGCGACCCGAAGTTTTCTCCCGCATCCTGGTACTCGCCGGACTGGTCCTTGCGGCTGGCGTGCCGCTTGCCTTTTGGGCCCAGACTCCCATGATCCATGCCCGGATGTCTGAGCAGGGCGGCTGGACACCCAACGTCCTACGGGTCGAGGCTGGCCAGCCTCTCCATATGAGCATGACCTCCGATGATGTGGTACACGGTTTTGCTGTGGGACTGATGGAGATAGAGCCTGTAGATATAGAACCCGGCAAGGTCACAAACATCACCCTGACCTTTGCCAGGCCCGGGATCTACACCTTCTACTGTACGCGCTGGTGCGGGCGCAACCACTGGCGAATGCGCGGGACGATCGAGGTTAGCGGTCCCGATTCAGGGACGGACTCTTCAGTCATCCCGCTCTACGTCACCCTGGGCATCGATATCGATGAGCCGCACGTGGCGCCAGTTGTCCCTGGCCGCCTGCCATCTGCTGTCAATGGCCGGGAGCTCGTATTGGAGATGGACCTTACCCAAATCAACGATCCAGAGTTCTACCGGCAGAATTCACCATACCAGGCTTTCGAAGCTTTGAACTCTGTTTCCCTGAGCGATCCTGAGAAGTGGGATGTGGTCAGCGCACTCTGGCTCTCCAACACATCCCCCAATGCACTGGACCGTGGAAAATCGCTGTACGCCCGGAACTGTGCAGCCTGCCATGGCGAAAACGGCACCGGCGATGGCGTGTTTGCAGACGATCTGGCCACAGGAGCCAATCTAGCCATGCAGACCATGGACGGAACGGCGGGAATGCCTTTGCAGAGACCTGCTAATTTCACCGATCCGAATCAGATGCTGGGAGCCAGCCCGGCGGTTCTCCAGGGCAAGCTTCTCCGGGGAGGCATGGGTACGGGCATGCCCATGTGGGGATCAATCTTCACAGAGCAGCAGCTTTGGGATCTGACCGCCTATTTGTACTCGTTCCAGTTCGACTATGACAACAAAGGAGATTAAGTGAGCAAAAGGAACAGAATGGTCAGAAGGCGCAAACAACGAAAGGATTTTCCCTGGCTCTTTGCAGTCCTGGGAGGCGGGCTGTTGATACTCGCAGCGATACTTTTTGCGCGGAATGATGAACTGGGTGGAGGAACAGCCGCCATCGCGGTGGAGCCAGCCGGGATCGATTACGGGTTCGTAAAGTTTGGAGAAAGCCGCCAGTTCGCCATCCAGGTCACCAATACAGGCGACGGTACTCTCAGGTTCATGGAACCGCCTTACGTTGAAGTCCTGGAGGGCTGCTGACCTCCTGAATTGACCATCGGTTCGATGGTCCTCCGGCCTGGGCAAACAACCATGATTCAATCCACAGCCTTTATGATGCATGAGGGCATGGATGGACCGCATAACTTTGCCGTCCGTTTGAAAACGAACGATCCCCGGCAACCTGAACTGGTTGTGAACGTGCTGTCGAACTGGGTTCCCTGATCAATTGATCTGGCGATTTTTGCATCCGCAGCCCGCGCAATACGATCCGGGGTGATCAGGGGTATGGGATCGAAAGCGGTAAAGCCGCGGATGCCTTTGTGCACACCATTATTCATGTATCCTGCTGCCACCGGCAGGCAACTGGGGTCAGGCAGGCAGAGGCTTGTGCTGCCTTTTTATCCCAGACTGCCTCTTCAGATAGAAGCGGTGGGCGAACCAGGCCAGTAAAAGCATGACGAGGAGCACTTCAAAGAATCCCAGAGCGGCAAGCACAGGCAGTGACAGGCCGTCCCGGATCAGGGTCACGAGCTGGCCCATGGGCTGGTAAAACGGCCAGAGGATGAAGAAATTGCGGGTCAGGCGGAAACTAACAGCGTACAGAACCCCGATCCAGAACAGGAAGGAAATCTCCTCAAACGGCATGCCATAGCCGATGTGGTAGAGAGCATAGAGCAGCGAGCCGCCGAGGATGGCTGGGATCATGCCAAAAGCCTCTTCCAGACGCAGCAGCACCCAGCCGCGCCAGAATACAGCTTCGAAAAATCCGATCGCCAGTGAAAGGGCCAGCAGAGGCAGGAACTCCTCGAAAGCTGGTAGTTCCGTTCGGGCCAGGGTACCGATATATAGGAAGGTCGAAAAGACAATCTGCAGCACGAGGCTGATCCCCAGTGCCCGGGTGGTAATGCCCAGGTCCTGCACGGGGCGCTTGCGATAGACCACCATCCAGGCCAGTGGAATTCCTACCCCGAACAATGTGGCCGCCAGGATGGCATACAGAAAGAAGTAGGGCAGCCCGCCGCCAGCCTCCGCCGTCACGATAATGGTGGCAGTGTAGAGTGCACCGGTCACCAGCAGCCACGAGACGATCACCGCCAGCAGGTCACGGCCCGGTTTCCAGCGGAATGTAAAGATCGAACGGATGGTATTCTTGATGGTTTCCATACAGGCTCCTTTCGTTTTCTCAGCGATTATTTTGTGTTCGTCCTTTTCCACACCCTTATCTCCACACATCATAATCGTAGAGCGAGGGGCCGGCATCTATCCCTGGAGGAGTATTTACCCTGTCCAGATGGACAGGCTGGCCATTGCAAACCTGCAAGGTGATCTTACTGAAATGAAAAGGAAGGGCGGCCGCTCTCCTGCTACAATAGAACCGAACTGCGAAAAGGCAAACCCGTCGAAAGGCGGGGACGCAAAGCCATGGGTCTACCTCCTGCATAGCAGGACACGACAGCCAGGCCGCCGAAGATGAACCGTAGTCTGTTCCCGGCGAGCCTGGTCACAAGCCAGGCTCGTTTTATTTGAACCTTAGCAAATGTTTGTTCGATAAAGGCAAACCTGTCGAAAGGCAGGGACGCAAAGCCATGGGTCTACCTCCTGCATAGCAGGACACGACAGCCAGGCCGCCGAAAACAACGCCATTCAACCCTCGGGTTGGGTCGAGCGCCCTTTATCGACAAGGAGACGCAATGACGCTCACAACTCGAACCTCCCGAAGGGTCATCAATACAGGCCTGTTCCTGCTCATTCTCGCTTCCCTGCTCGTCCACCCGGGCGCCGCCCTGGCCGATGACAGCAATGAAGCCTCACTCCCCACATTTATGGACTTCTCCAACTCTGTACAAAATGGGCAGGCCAGTGTGCTGCGCGGCGTGTACACCCGGGATGTGTTTGCCCTGCCGGTCGTCCAGCAGCCTTCGGGCAGTCCTGGGTATGTCTCCAGTTACGATGGATTGGTGACCCAGTTTGGCATGGCGGCCCAGTATGGCACCATCGGCCTGCTGGCCCACAATCACCTGGCGGGACGGTCCTTCTCCGGCCTGGCGGTTGGCCAGGAAGTCCGCCTGGTCTACGGGGATGGACGCGTCGAACGCTTCGTTATCAGTGAGGTCCTGGAATACCAGGCTTTGCAGCCCACCAGCCCTTACAGCTCCTTCCGTGACCTGGCCAGCGACGAGGTGCTGAGTGCCCAGCAGATGTTCCAGCAGGTTTACCAGGGCGAGCGCCATATCACCTTCCAGACCTGCATCGACGCCGAGGGCAACCCGAGCTGGGGCCGGCTGTTCGTCATCGCCGTACCGGATCCGCAACATTTGAATTACGACCGCCTCGACCGCCAGACCTGGCATTGATCGAGAGCCAACGTACAGCAAAACGTCCCCTGTCGTCGGGGACGTTTGCCTTTCAGGAAGAGCTGCGCTGCTTGTAGTGCGCGTCTGGCAGGGAGCGCAAGCGTTCGGCGGCAAACTCCGGCGTGATGTCGCGCTGCGGCATGGCAAGCATCTCGAATCCCACCATGAACTTGCGGACCGTTGCCGAGCGCAGCAGCGGCGG